>JAZNRA010000128.1:0-15603 GCA_045590415.1 Acutalibacteraceae bacterium
TTATAATCTTAATGAAATTCAACAGAAAGGTCCCAGTATAACAATAATCGGTGGTGCAGATTTGCCAACATGGTGTTTTATAATGGGTGGTATTTTGGGTTGTGTTTGCACAGTACTCTTTGCATTGTTCTTTAGAGAGGAAATATGAAAATAATCGATTAAAAAAATGTGTTGGTCCTAACTTGACACACTCGTGAGCGGCACGCCCATCGTCCAAAACGGCAAACTCGTCGGCGCTATCACCCACGTGTTCGTTAACGCCCCCGCCAAGAGCTACGCCATCTTTGCGGAAAACATGCTCGAAACTGCACAAAGCGTAGCAGAACACCAAGTAAAAGAAGTATCTTAAAGCAAAGGAAGGCCCGGAAAACGCCTTCCTTTGCTTTGTTTACACCCGTTATTCCTGGCGTTATTTTTTACTGTAGGGCGATAAAAACCGAAGAAATTTTTGGAAACAGTTGCTATTATAGCGGGCTTATGATAAAATTATAAAAGTCGAAAAAACATTTTTAGAGCACCATTTGCACACAACGAGTAGATTTTATTTTTCTCTTGAAATCAATTCGTAAGTAAAATTTATAACGGATGGAAAAATAACATGAAAAAAGCTTTAGCAATACTGTTATCAATCGTTTTGATAAGCTCACTTTGTTTGTTTGGATTTTTTAGTAATACTGCAAATGCACAGACAAATGAAACAACAGATATGCCTAAAATCGGTTGGCAATTTATCGATGGTGTGTGGTACCATTTTGATACAAACGGATATATGCAGACCGGTTGGATAAACGTTGACAACATTTGGTATTATTTGAGTGATACAGGTGCCATGCAAGTGGGGTGGCAATCAATCGGTGACGTGTGGTATTATTTTGATGCAAGTGGGCATATGCAGACCGGTTGGGTAAACGTTGACAACATTTGGTATTATTTGAGCGATTCAGGTGCCATGCAAGTGGGATGGCAATCAATCGATGGCGTGAGGTATTATTTTGATGCAAACGGACATATGCAGACCGGTTGGGTAATTATTGATAACGTTAAGTATTTATTTAATAATCGAGGCGGTTATGTTGAAGGTTCAAATTTATTCGTAATTGATATTTCTAAATGGCAGGGTAATATTGATTGGGATAAATTAGCACAAACCGGGATAGACGGAGTTGTTCTTAGAATCAGTTACGGTGGCACGACAACTGAAAACAACGGCAACTCAAAGGATACGAAATTTGATGAGTATATAGAGAATTTAGAACGGCTGCAAATACCGTACGGTGTATATCATTTTAATACGGCAACAACTGTAGAAGTGGCTGAAATTCAAGCACAGAATGTTATCGGAATTCTTGAAGAGACGGGCGCAAATCCTACTTTACCGGTTTTTGTTGATATCGAAACGAAAGGCGGCGAGTGTGATTTAATCGAAATTGCTAAAGTGTATATTTCAAAATTCATAGTTAACGGTTATAAGCCGGGTATATATGCTAATGAAAATTATTGGAATCAATATCTTAACTCAACGCAGCTCACTGCTTATTACAGATGGATAGCGAATTACGGTAAAGACGACGGTTACCCAAGTGCATCTTTTTCACCCGACGATGGAATTGAAAACTATATGATGTGGCAATATACGTCTGTCGGTAAGCTTGATGGGATTGACGAAAACACAGTCGATTTTAACGTGTTGTTTGATTGGTACTTAAAACCGGATGGATGGCAAGAAATTGCAGGGAAAAAATATCATTATAATGACGGGCTTTTGACATGCGGATGGTTAAATGAAAATGACAATTTGTATTACATAAATTCTTTGGGCGAAATGTCTGTTGGTTGGGTTTTGGTAGATGACAGTTGGTATTATACAAATTGCGATGGTATTGTTCAAACAAACTGGCAGTTGATAGATGGTGTTTGGTATTATCTAAGCAGCGATGGTGCTATGCAGAAAAACTGGCAGATGATTGATGGGGTATGGTATTATTTTGAGGATAGCGGTGCCATGGTCACCGGTGAGGTGATGATTGACGGTTCCCTCAGCAGTTTTGCACCTTCCGGCTCGTGGCAGGGTTATGTAAACGGATGGAAACTGATAGATGGTACTTGGTACTACTTCAAGGACGGCGTTAAGCACACCGGCTGGCTGTATGTCAACAACACGTGGTATTACCTGAGCGCAGGCGGTGCCATGCAGACCGGTTGGCAGTACATCGGCAGCACCTGGTACTACTTAAACGCAGGCGGTGCGATGACGACCGGTTGGCAGTATATCGGCAGCACCTATTACTATTTGAACGAATCGGGTGCGATGCAGACGGGTTGGTTGCAGCTCGGCGGCACCTGGTACTACATGAACGAGGGTGGTGCCATGCAGATCGGCTGGCAGTTAATTGGCGGTACGTGGTACTACATGAACGAAGGCGGCGCGATGGTAACAGGGTGGCTCAACCTTGGCGGCACGTGGTATTTCCTTGCTGACGGTGGAGCCATGCAGACCGGTTGGCAGATGATCGGCGGCGTGTGGTATTATTTCTATGATGGCGGTGCCATGGCAACGAACTGCTGGGTCGGTAACTACTGGATCAACGCCGGCGGCGTCTGGGTTGCGTAAGTTTAGATCACATACACCTTCTCGGTGTATGTGATTTTTCTTTTGCAACGTTTTAACGCGCGTAATTTAGGAGACAACCTTGTGTTTTAATCAGCTTGTCATATTTTAAAACCCTCTCACATAGGAATATACAAACGAAAAACGATGTGAGCGGAGGCATGGAATATGACAACCAGTAACACCATCTACCACGATATCGCCACACGAACGGGCGGCGATATTTATATCGGGGTAGTCGGTCCGGTACGTACCGGCAAATCTACCTTTATCAAGAAGTTTATGGATACCCTGGTACTGCCGAATATCGACAGCGAATACAGCCGTGAACGCGCGATCGACGAGCTCCCGCAATCGTCTGCGGGGCGTACCATCATGACCACCGAGCCGAAATTCATCCCCGAACAAGCGGTGAATATCAATGTAAGCGGTGCGGCGAACATGAACGTGCGCATGATCGACTGTGTCGGTTACGTCGTTCCTTCTGCGCTGGGCTACATTGAAGAAAACGCACCGCGTATGGTAAAGACGCCGTGGTTTGACGAGGAAGTGCCGTTTAATATGGCAGCGGAGGTCGGTACGCAAAAAGTCATTGCCGAGCATTCCACCATTGGTCTGGTGATTACTACCGACGGCAGTATTACCGAGATCCCGCGTGAAGAATACGCAGAGGCAGAAGAACGCGTGATCTGCGAGCTGCAGGAATTGGGGAAGCCGTTTGCCGTGCTTTTGAATACCACGGAGCCGCAAAGCGAGCAGACGCAAATCCTGTGTGCCGAACTCAGTGAAAAATACGGTGTACCGGTGCGCCCCGTCAACTGTTTGGAGATCGGTGAAGCGGATATCAACGGGATATTAGAAACCGTTTTATTTGAATTTCCGGTACGTGAGATCGGCTTCCGTTTACCGTCTTGGGTCATGGAACTCGATCACGCCCATCCCGTCCGCCGCAGTATTATGGATAGCATCAAAAACGCGGTGGACGGTATTGAAAAGATCCGCGAACTGAATGATTTACAGCAAGGAATGGACTCTTGTGAATATATCAGCGGTACCACCCTTAACAGTATCCAACTCGGTCAGGGAAGCGGTGTGGTGCAGCTCGCCGTTAAGCCCGATCTGTTCTACCGCGTGCTCGGTGAAGTGACGGGGATTACGGTGTCCGACGAGGGCGACCTGATGCGCTCTATGACGGAACTCAGCAGTATCCGCAAGAAATACGATAAGATCAAAGCGGCGCTGGAGCAAGTGGAGAATACCGGCTACGGTATCGTGATGCCGGCTTTGGACGAAATGTCACTGGAAGAGCCCGAGATCATCAAGCAGAGCGGCCGTTACGGGATCCGTCTGCGCGCAACGGCACCGTCGATTCACATGATGAAAGCAGACATTACCACCGAGGTCGCGCCGATCGTCGGCTCGGAGAAACAATCCGAAGAACTGGTCAACTATCTGTTGCGTGAATTTGAGGAAGACCCGTCTAAGATCTGGGAATCCAATATTTTCGGTACGTCGTTGTACGGTCTTGTCAACGAAGGGTTGCACAACAAACTATACCGTATGCCGGGCGACGCGCGCCTGAAACTAAAAGAAACGGTCGAGCGCATTATCAACGAGGGCTGTAACGGCTTAATTTGTATCATCGTATAAAGGAGACGTTTCGCATGGCAGAACAGCATCCCAAAGCGAAAAAAAGCGCAGGCGGGACCTTGCTTTTTTGGCAGAGTGCGGTGTGCGGTGTTGTTCTGCTGATCGCTCTTATCGCGCGGTTGATCGGCGGCGCGTTTTACGAGCAACTGCGTACCGCCTTCCGTAATGCGTTGACCGATAACGGTATTGCCGATATGGTATTCGCCCTGCCGGAGAACGACGATGCTTGAGAAAACGTGGCGCGGTATTACCTTTCGGTTGAGCTTGTTATTTCCCGCGGCGGTCATCGTGTTGATGTCTTTTGATGACGGCAACTTCATTTTGCTTTGTCTTTTTGCCTCGTTTTTGCACGAGGCGGGACACGTACTTGCGATGCTCATTGTCCGCGACCGTCCGTGCCGCGTGACAGTGGGCATCTTCGGTATCTGCGTGGAACGGGAACGAGGGTACTATCTCGGTTATCGCTCGCAGGCGTTTGTATCTTTAACCGGCCCGCTTGTAAACGTGTTTTGCTTTACACTGCTTTGGTGTTTACACCAACCGTTGGCGGCAGCTGT
The DNA here is from genome assembly GCA_045590415.1 of Acutalibacteraceae bacterium. Classification (GTDB taxonomy): domain Bacteria; phylum Bacillota; class Clostridia; order Oscillospirales; family Acutalibacteraceae; genus RGIG3009. The sequence goes on from JAZNRA010000128.1 coordinate 4,816, forward strand.
CCATGCAGGACTCGCGCTGTTTAATCTGTTACCCGTATCGTCGTTGGACGGCGGGGAAGCGCTGTACGCGCTTTTATGTGTACGGCTGCCCGAAGAGAAGGCGGCGCGAATCTCTCGTGCGGTGTCATTGTCGGTTATTTTTCCGCTTGCGGTTGTCGGTTTTTGGTTACTGTTGTCCGAAACTCATAATTTTTCCTTGCTCGTTATGAGCGGCTATCTGCTTTTGTTGCTTTTCTTCAAAGAGAAGCATTGAAAAACCCCGAAAGTTGCGGTATACTGAAGGTAACCTTATGTTTCGGGAGGATACCCATGGCAGTAACGTTGGAGCAGCTGTTTGATAAAGTACAAAAACCCGCGCGGTATACCGGCGGGGAACTCAACAGCGTTGTGAAAGATAAAAGTAAGGTGAACGTGCGCTTTGCGTTTTGTTTTCCGGATCTGTACGAGGTCGGTATGTCGCACCTCGGTATGAAAATACTCTACGGTCTAAAAAACGCCGTGGAGGATTTTTGGTGTGAGCGCGTGTTCGCACCGGATACGGATATGGAAGCGCTCATGCGCGAGCATCACGTTCCGTTGTTTGCCTTGGAGAGCCGCGATCCTATTCGTGAGTTTGATTTTGTCGGTTTCACTTTGCAATACGAGATGTGTTATACCACCATTCTGAACATGTTGGATCTCGCCGGTATCCCGCTCCTCAGCAGTGACCGCGGGGAGGATATGCCGCTTGTGGTGGCGGGCGGTCCTTGCGCTTATAATCCCGAGCCGCTTGCCGATTTCTTTGATCTGTTTGTCATCGGCGAAGGGGAAGAGGTCAACCTAGAACTGATGGAGCTTTACCGCGAACACAAAAAACGCGGGTATTCCAAAGCGGATTTTTTGCGTGAAGCCGCGCAGATCGAGGGAGTATACGTGCCCTCGCTTTACGATGTGACGTATCACGAGGACGGCACGGTCGCCGCTGTCACACCGCAAAACGGTGTACCCGCCACGGTGCGTAAACGTATTATTCGTGATATGAATACCGCCTATTACCCCGAATCTTTTGTCGTTCCGTTCATTGATATTGTGCATGACCGCGCCATGACCGAGATCTTCCGCGGTTGTATCCGCGGTTGCCGTTTCTGTCAGGCGGGCTTTATTTACCGCCCCATGCGTGAAAAATCCGTGGACACCATCGACCGTCAAAGTCGGTGCTTGTGTGAAACGAGCGGGTATGAGGAGTTTTCATTATCCTCGTTATCGACAAGTGATTATACGCACTTGGAGGAATTACTGGAACGCCTCTTGTCGTGGGCGGAAAAGGAACATACCAACATCACGGTGCCTTCCTTGCGCGTGGACGGTTTCTCGGAAGAACTCGCAAACCGTCTTAACGTGTTGCGACGAAGTGGCTTGACCTTTGCGCCGGAAGCAGGTACACAGCGTCTGCGCGATGCTATCAACAAGAATCTGACTGAAGACGAGATCCTCGGCACCGCCGCCAAAGCGTTTGCGGGCGGTTGGACGTCGGTAAAACTGTATTTCATGATGGGGTTGCCCACCGAAACAATGGAAGATATCGTCGGCATTAACGAACTTGGTCAAAAGATCGTGAATTGTTTTTATCACAATCCGGACAAGCCGAAAGGAAAGGGGGTATCGGTTTCGGTCAGCGTTTCCTGCTTTGTTCCCAAACCCTTCACACCGTTCCAATGGGAGCCGCAGGATACCATTGAACAACTGCGCGAGAAACAAAAACTTTTGCGGGAATCCGTTACCACCAAAAAAATATCACTCAGCTGGCACGACGCCGAAACGTCCTACCTGGAAGCCGTACTGGCACGCGGCGACCGCCGCATCGGCAAGGCGCTGCTCGAAGCGTTCCGCCGCGGGTTTAATCTCGACGCGTGGTCGGAGCATTTTAAGTTTGATGAGTGGATGGACATTTTCCGTGAGGTTGGATTGGATCCCGATTTTTACGCGTGCCGTCGTCGTGCGGAAGACGAGATCTTCCCGTGGGATCACCTCGATATCGGTGTTACCAAAGAGTTTTTATTGGCGGAAAACCGCAAAGCGCACGAGAGTGTCACAACCCCCAACTGCCGTCAACAGTGCTCGCATTGCGGCGCAACCTGCTTCAAGGGAGGGATCTGCATTGAACGACGTTAAAGATTTCCGTACCGTGCGGGTAACCTTCCGCAAGCTCGGCAGAGCGCGGTATATCTCACACCTTGATCTCAACCGTACCATGACCCGTGCCGTGCGGCGTGCAGGACTCCCTATTTGGTACACCGAGGGGTTTAACCGCCACCCGTATCTTACCTTTGCGTCCCCGCTTTCGCTCGGCTTTGAGGGTGAGCGTGAGACGATGGATATTCGTTTGGAGCAGGAAACGGATCTCGCCGAACTCGCGGCACGCTTGAATGCTGTTATGCCGGAGGGACTTGAAGTGACCCACGCCGCATGGGCGGTGAAAAAAGCGGGAGAGGTAGACCGCGCTGTGTATCGTGTGGAGATCGCTTGCCCTGTGGAGTCGGTGCGCGCCTTATTTGAAAAAGACGAGATTCTCGTGCAAAAACGCACCAAGAAAAAAGAGTATAAGACAGTTGACTTAAAACCGGCGCTGGCAGCGTCGAATCCCGCGGTCACCGAAACGGAAAACGGCTGCGTGTTAGAGTTCACCTTGCCGTGCAGCAGTGCGGATACTGTCAATCCGTCGTTGGTTATGACGGCGCTGGAAGAAATGAATGGAGGCGCGCCGAGCGTATACACCGTACGGCGGTTAGCGGTATTGGATAAGGACAGCGAAATTTTCGCTTGAAAAATATTAAAAAAAACACTTGCATTTTGCCGCAAGGTATACTATAATATGTTGGTCTTTGGAATCCGTTTCGTGAATCCATGCGAAACGGGGACTAATGCTAATACATTAGAGCAGGCGTTCCGCTGCCATCGTGCTGTCAGCCGATCGGGCATGAACTCCGGAAACTATCAAGGAGGATTTTATCATGGATGCTTTGAAAATCATTGCTGCTGACAGCGTAAAAGAGGCAGCACCCGAGTTCTCGATCGGCGATACCATTCGCGTGGACGTGAAAATCCGCGAAGGCGACCGCGAAAGAATTCAGGCGTTTGAAGGTACGGTTATTGCCAAGAAAGGCAGCGGCGTTTCGGAGACCTTTACGGTTCGCCGTGTGTCCTACGGTGTCGGTGTGGAGCGTGTGTTCCCGTTGCATTCCCCCAACGTTGCGGCTGTGAAAGTTGTCCGTTACGGTAAGGTTCGCAGAAGCAAACTGTACTATCTGCGTGATCGCGTGGGTAAAGCCGCGAAGGTCAAAGAGCTGATTAAATAAGCTGACAAAAGAGGGGGAGGAAATCGTTTGATTTTCTCCTCTTTTTGCATTTTTCTTATGGAAAGGAGAGGATCGGCATGGATCAATCCATTCAATGGTTTCCGGGTCACATGACCCGAACGAAACGTAAAATTACCGAAATGCTGCCGCAGGTGGATATTGTGGTCGAAGTGGTGGATGCACGTATTCCGATCAGCAGCCGCAACCCCGATCTCGATTCATTGGTGGCTAAAAAGCCGCGTCTGCTGATCCTCAACAAAGCGGATATTGCCGATGAAGCGGCAACAAAGTGTTGGCTGAAGTATTATGCCGATCATCATATTCCTGCTATCGCCGTGGATTGTAAAAGCGGTAAGGGGATCAATCGGTTCGTCCCGTTGATGCGTGAGGTGTTAAAGGATAAACTTGCCGCTTGGGCAGAAAAAGGCATGGTCAAGCGTCCGATTCGTGCGATGGTCGTGGGAATTCCCAATTCGGGAAAATCTTCGTTTATTAATCGCATGGCGCGCGGCGGCAAAGCCAAAGTGGAAGATCGCCCCGGTGTTACCCGTAATCAGCAATGGTTTGTTATTGACAGCGGTGCGCAACTGTTGGATACACCGGGTATTCTGTGGCCGAAATTTGAGGATCAAACGGTGGCACAGCATTTGGCGTATACCGGTGCTATTCGTGATGAAATATTAGACAGCGAAGAGTTGGCTATGGGGCTTTTGGATATTTTGGCAACCGATTACGAGGAGTTTTTGCGTAGTCGCTATAAATTGACCCAGCCGCTTGATGACGATCGTTTTGAGTTGTTGCAACAGATCGGGCGCAAACGCGGGATGCTGATCTCCGGCGGCGAGGTGGACACCTTGCGTGCTGCGGTGATGCTGCTCGATGAATTTCGCGGTCAAAAGCTTGGCCGCATTACGTTAGAACAACCGGTGGAGGAATGAGTATGGAATCGAAAGTAAAGCGATATGCCGGCTTGTATGAATGGGTTGAGATCATTACAACGGCGTTGATAGCCATTACCTTGATCTTCACTTTTTTGTTCCGTTTGGTGGACGTAGACGGTACCTCCATGGAGACCACGCTGCACGACAGAGAGCGGTTGATCCTATCCTGCTTGCCGTACACTCCCGATCGCGGTGATATCGTGGTAATAAGCCGTGGCACGGACAGCGAACCACTGATCAAGCGCGTGATCGGTGTTGCCGGAGATACGGTGGCTATCGATTCGGCAACCGGAGAGGTTTATCTCAACGGAAAGATCTTGGAAGAACCCTATATTGAAGTTTCTACGTCGTTAGAACTCATGAAAGGGGAGGTCGTCGTCCCCGAAGGCATGGTCTTCGTTATGGGCGATAACCGCAGTCCGGGACAATCGTTAGACAGCCGTACGTTTGGTTGTATTGAAGAGGGACGCTTGATCGGGAAAGCAGTTTTCAGGATATCCCCGTCCAACCGTTTCGGAGGCATATATGACGAATTTTGAATTTGACGAGCAGTTCCGCCGGCAAGGTGCCACTCTTTTATGCGGTGTGGACGAAGCGGGGCGCGGTCCTCTGGCGGGGCCTGTTTTTGCGGCGGCTGTTGTGCTTGATCCCGCGCGTATACCGGAGGGGCTCAACGATTCCAAAAAGCTTTCCGAGAAAAAGCGGGAAGCGCTTTTTGATCAGATCTGTGAACAGGCGCTTTCGTTCGGTATTGCCGAGGCAACTGTCGAAGAAATTGAAGAGCATAATATCCTGCAAGCGACCTTTATAGCAATGCGCCGCGCGGTAGAAAAACTTTCGGTAGACCCGCAACTGATACTGATTGACGGCAACCGTGTTCCGGATGGTTTGACGGCGCCGGCACAGTACGTCATCAAAGGAGATGCTTTGTCCGCATCCGTGGCGGCGGCCTCCATTTTAGCCAAGGTCAGCCGTGATCGAGTGATGTTGCAGCTGGCGGAACAGTATCCGCAATACGAGTTTCCCAAGCATAAGGGCTACGGAACGGCGCTTCATTATGAGCGGTTGGCGCAGTACGGGATCTCACCGATCCATCGCCGCAGTTTCTTGAAAAAGATATTGTAAGGAATGAAGGTTCAATGGCAGGTGTTTCAAAAGGGGCGGCCGGCGAGGTGTTGGCTGCCCGCTTTTTACGTGATAACGACTACGAGATATTGGCAGGTAACTATCATTCCCGCTTTGGCGAGATAGACATAATTGCCGCAGACGATGAGTATATTGTGTTCGTGGAAGTCAAGAGCCGCGCAGAGGATTCTTATTATCTGCCGCGTGAAGCGGTGACGGCGGAAAAGCAACGTCGCATTATTAAAACGGCGCTGTATTATATCGCCCATAATCCCGATCCGCGTCAAATGCGATTTGATGTAATTGAGGTTGTTACCGCCAAAGATCATCCGATGAAAGCGCTTGATATCCGCCACATAGAAAACGCTTATGGGGGATAAGCACCTTGCGATTGTTCGATCTGCATTGTGACACTGTCTACGAGTGTTACCGAAAAAGGGAGACGCTTATTCGTAATTCCTGCGCGCTTGATCTTCAACGCGGGCGGCACTATCAACCGTGGTGTCAAGTGTTTGCTGTATGGGTACCGGATACCGTACGGGGGGAGCCCGCCTGGCAGCAGTGTCGTGAAATGCTGCTCTATACAAAAAAGCAAACGTCCCGAACGCTGTGCTTTCCACAGACCGCCTCACAGTTTCAATCGGCCTTGGAGACCGACTGCGTCGTCGGTTTCTTAGGGGTTGAAGGCGGCGCTGCATTGGCGGGAAAATCGGAGCGTGTAGCGGAGCTGGCGAAACTCGGCGTAAAGGTGATCACCATTACGTGGAACGGCTCGAATGAATTGGGAAACGGTTGTCTGTCAGACGATGTTGGTGGCTTGACCGAGGTCGGCAAGCAAGCGGTATGCGAGATGGAACGGTGCGGGATCATACCGGACGTTTCGCATTTAAACGAGGCGGGATTTTGGGATGTTGCCGCTGTAACGAAGAAACCGTTTATCGCCAGTCATTCGGTCTCTCTGTCCGTAACGGCTCATCCGCGCAATCTGCGTGACGAGCAGTTTTGCCGGTTGCGTGATCGTGGCGGTTTAGTGGGGCTCACTTTGTGCGCCGAACAGTTGGGAGAACAAAGCTTTGATTGTTTATACCGCCATTTAGAGCATTACCTGGGACTCGGCGGGGAACAAACCGTGGCTTTCGGGTGCGATTTAGACGGCACCGAGCTACCGCCCGAATGGCAGGGGGTCGGTGTGTATGAACGGTTTGCAGAGTATCTTCAAAAACGCGGTGTAACAGCAGCGTGCATCGAGCGCTTGTTTTTTGAGAATGCTCACCGTTTTTTTACGAGATTTTTACCGCAATAATGCTTTACAAGTCGTAAAAAATACGATACAATAAAAGGTAATTTGGCAGAGGAGCTTGATAGACTATGATGTATAACAGTACGCGTGATCGTGCGGTCAAAGTGACAGCCGCAGAAGCGATCGCCCGCGGTATCTCCGAGGAGGGCGGATTGTTCGTTCCCGAACAGCTTCCGTCCGTTACGCTTCGTGACGTTGAGGGCCTGGTTGATAAAACTTACGTGGAGCGTGCCGTGTTCGTATTGTCACGCTTTTTAACCGATTTTACGGACGCGGAAGTAGAGGAGTGTGCCGCGTCGGCCTACACGGCAGAGCGTTTTCCCGGCGAGCATCCCGCACCGGTCCATTTTATGGAGGACGGTACGGCGGTGCTGGAATTGTGGCATGGCCCGACCTGCGCGTTCAAGGACATGGCGTTGCAGATCTTACCGCACTTTATGCGTGTTGCGGCGAAGAAAACGGCAGACGGCAACGAGATCGTGATCTTGGTTGCCACCTCCGGTGATACCGGCAAAGCGGCGTTAGAGGGATTCCGTGACGCACCCCATACGCGTATTTTGGTCTTCTATCCCGAAAACGGTGTCAGCCCCATGCAAAAGTTGCAGATGACAACACAGGAAGGTGCCAACGTCGGCGTGTGCGCCATTCGCGGTAATTTTGACGATGCGCAGACGGGTGTGAAGACTATCTTTACCGATCCCGCCGTGAAAGAAAAGCTGGCAAAAGCAGGAAAGCAGTTTTCCTCTGCGAACTCCATTAACTGGGGCCGCTTGCTCCCGCAAATCGTGTATTATATTTCTGCATATTGCGATATGCTGAAAAACGGCAGCATCAAGCTCGGTGATCCGATCAACGTGGTGGTGCCGACCGGTAACTTCGGTAATATTTTGGCGGCCTATTACGCACGTGAGATGGGCTTGCCGATCGCACGTTTGATCTGTGCTTCGAACTGCAACAACGTGTTGACCGAGTTTTTAAAAACCGGCACTTACGATCGTAATCGTAATTTTCATACCACGGTATCGCCCTCAATGGACATTTTGATCTCCTCAAATCTGGAGCGCTTGCTGTATCACTTGTGCGGCGAGAACGATACACAGATCGCCGATTGGATGAAGCAACTCAAGGAAAACGGCAAGTATACGGTTTCCGATGAAGTATTTGCTAAGATCAAGGATCTCTTCGCCGCCGGTTGGTGTGACGATGAGCAGACCTTGCAGGAAATTCACGATATTTACGAGCGTGAGCAGTATCTTTGTGATACCCACACGGCTGTCGCCATGCGGGTGTATCGTGAGTACCGTGACAGTACCACGGATGAAACGCCCACGGTGGTAGCTTCTACGGCAAATCCGTACAAGTTCTCCGCCAGCGTCTTAAGTGCATTAAAGCCCGAAATAGACGGAAAAGACGAGTTTGCCGTTGTGGATGAGCTACACGCGCTCACCGGTTGTCCGATTCCGGCACCGCTCGCTCAGTTAAAAGGCAAGCAACCGCGCTTTACGGGCGTGTGTGACCGCGATACGATGGAGCAAGCAGTATTTGAACTGTTGGGATGAGGTGAGCCCGTGTCCTTATATGTCATATCCGACCCGCATTTATCACTGACGACCGATAAGTCAATGACGGTCTTTTCCGGTTGGGACGATTACATCATGCGTCTGGAAAAGCACTGGCGGCAACTCGTTGCCCCCGAAGACACGGTCGTGCTCGCCGGTGACATCTCTTGGGCGATGACTTTGGATGACGCTTTGGAGGATTTTCGGTTTTTGCACGCGCTTCCCGGTCGTAAATTGCTGTTTAAGGGCAATCACGATTACTGGTGGTGTACGCGCCGCAAAATGGATGCGTTCTTTGAAGAAAACGGTCTTTCGTCCCTTACCGTTGTTCACAACGACGCGGTGGCGGTCGACGGGCGCTTCGCCGTTTGCGGATCGCGCGGTTGGTTTTACGATGACGCAGAGGACAACGTCAAGATTCTGCGCCGCGAAGCCGAGCGCCTACGCACCTCGATTCGGGCGGCAAAACAAACCGGATTGGAGCCGGTGGTATTCTTGCATTATCCGCCGTTGTTTGACGGACGTGTTTGTGAGGAGCTAACCGCCGTGCTCAAAGAAGAAGGCATCAAGCGATGCTATTACGGTCATGTTCACGGCGCGGGGATTCACCAGGCGTTTGAAGGAGAGTGGGAGGGAATTACCTTCCGACTGACTTCGTGTGACGCTCTGCGCTTTTGTCCGTTGAGGATTCCTTGAAAAATCGCAAAAAAAGCAAAATTTCAGTAGATTTCCGTTGAAAAGTATGCTATAATAAATTGATTTATGGATTTTTAAATCTTAGGAGGCAAATAACCATGGCATTGAAACAGGCAAACAAAGTAGAAACCAACCGTGTAGAGTTGGAAATCGAAGTCGGTGCAGAGGCGTTTGAACAAGCTGTCAGCGTTGCGTACCGCAAGAACATCGGTAAGATGAACATTCCCGGATTCCGCAAGGGCAAGGCCCCCCGCGCATACGTCGAGAAGATCTACGGCGAAGGCGTGTTCTATGAGGATGCGGTCAACGCTCTTTACCCGTCCGCTTTGGACGAGGCGATCGTCGAGTCCGGCTATGAATATGTCGAAGATAAGGTCGATCTGGACGTCGTATCTGTCGGCAAAGAGGGCTTGTGCTTTAAAGCAGTTATTACCGTGAAGCCCGAAGTCGAAGTGACCGAGTACAAGGGCTTAAAGGCAGCGAAGAAGTCTGTCTCCGTGAAAGAGACCGAGATCAAAGAAGCGCTGGCGCAGTTGCAGGATCGCAACTCCCGTTTGGTGACGGTAGAAGATCGTGCGGCACAGAACGGCGATACCGTTGTGTTTGATTTCGACGGCTATGTGGATGACAAAGCGTTCGAGGGCGGCAAGGCGGAGAATCATTCCTTGGTGCTGGGTTCCGGTCAGTTTATCCCCGGCTTTGAAGATCAGATCGTCGGCAAAAAGACCGGCGAGGAATTTGATGTTGACGTGACCTTCCCCGAGGAATATCACGCAACCGAGCTCGCAGGCAAACCCGCCGTATTCAAATGCAAGCTGCACGAGATCAAGGTGAAAGAGCTGCCGGAGCTGAACGATGACTTCGCAAAAGATTGCAGTGAGTTCGACACCTTGGAAGAACTCAAAGCCGATACCAAAGAAAACATCAAAAAGCAGAAGGAGCGCGCCGCAAACGAGGCGTTCGAGACTGAGCTGATGGAACAGCTCATCGCGAACCTCAAGGGCGAAATTCCGGAAGCGATGTATGAGAATCGCGTGAACGAAAGTGTCCGTGATTTCGACTACCGTCTGCAGGCGCAAGGCCTTAACCTGAACACCTACCTGCAGTACACCGGCATGGACATGGAGGCATTCCGCAAGGGTTTCCGTGAGCAGGCCGAAAAATCGGTGAAACTGCGTTTGGCGTTGGAGAAGATCGCACAGCTCGAAAATATCGTACCGACCGCTGAAGAAATCGATGCGGAATTTGCCAAATTTGCCGAGCAGTATAAGATGGAAGTCGAGCAGATCAAATCCATGATCCCCGAGGGTGAGCTTGTGAAGGATCTGGCTGTCGGCAAGGCAATGGACGTTGTCAAGGCCGCTGCTGTGAAACCGACCAAAACGACGAAAGCCAAAAAAGAGGATTAAGATACTCCGAAACGGTCTATATTAGAAACGTTAAGAAAGGATGAGGGACATGAGCAGTTTGGTACCTTACGTGGTAGAACAGACCAGCCGCGGGGAACGCAGCTATGATATTTTTTCCCGTCTGTTAAACGACCGTATCATTATGCTGTCGGATGAAGTGAACGACACCACCGCTTCCTTGGTGGTGGCACAGCTGTTGTATTTGGAAGGGCAAGATCCGGATAAGGATATCCATCTGTATATCAACAGTCCGGGCGGTTCGATTTCCGCCGGTATGGCAATCTACGATACGATGCAGTTTATCAAATGTGACGTGTCCACCATCTGTATCGGCATGGCTGCCAGTATGGGCGCCTTCCTGCTGTCGGCAGGTGCCAAGGGTAAGCGTCTCGCTTTGCCCAATAGCGAGATCATGATCCATCA
>JAZNRA010000129.1:0-8849 GCA_045590415.1 Acutalibacteraceae bacterium
GGTCTTTTTTAATGAACGATGAATGATGAATATTGAAGGTGTCGCCGTTGGCGACGGAGGTTTTTCTCTCCCTCCGTCTCGCCGCGGTGGCGGCTCGACACCTCCCTCGTCAGAGGGAGGCAAAAGGCGGGCGGATGGTATCCGCCCCTACGGTGGTGGTTTTGGTTCGTAAGGGCGGCGGGTCTTGGTGCGGCTCGGTCCACCCGCGGCTTTTTTCTTGTGTTGTGCCGCAACATATGATATACTGGCGGATAGGAAGGAATGAGGTCGCGTGAAACACTGTCCGTATTGCGGGAAGGAATTGCCGGAGGAGATGCAATTTTGCCCGTATTGTATGAAAAAGCTCATTGCCGAGCAACCGGTCGCCGGAATGCCGGCGAAAAAGCGGATGCTCGGGTGGTCGGTCATTGTCGGCGGTGTCGCGGTGTTGGTCGCCGTGTGTGTGCTCGTGATCGAGCTATTGCCGAATTTGTCGCAGGATGTACCCGCCGGTGATATGACGACTACAACAAGTGAGTTGCACGCACAGGTGACCGTAGACGACGGTGCAGAAGCCGTTAACGGTACGGCGGGTAGTGGCGGCAGCACGACGGCGTCAACGGGCGACACAACGACTACGGTAACGGAAAAAGCCACTACGACAAACGGAAAAGCGGAAAAAAGTACTACCACTACCGTGAAAGGGAAAACATCCACGACAAAGGCAACTACCGGTACAACCAAAGCGACGGGCAGCACCTCGGCGCAGGGTGGAGCGGTGGATCCGTGCGTCGGCGGGCACAGCTGGCAGGCGATCACGGAAACGGTGGAGCACGACGAGGTCGGTCATTATGAGCAGGTGATTACCGGGTATAACACGGTGACGATCTACAAATGTGCGGTGTGTTACGGCACTTTTGAATCGCTTAGTGCCTATTATACGCATTTTGAAGAGCATATCGCGACTTCGGATCCGTTGGTAGAGATATTTCGTGAACGATACGAAACCTCGACGAAGCGGGTGCCTGTCTACGGACAAACGTGGGTTGTAGATGAGGAGGCATATACCGAGCAAGTGGTTGTGGGACACAAATGCTCTGTTTGCGGTGCGGAACAATAAACAACGCCGTTTGCCTTATGGCAAATGGTGTTGTTTTTTATAGTTTGGAAGAATAGTGGGCTTTTTCGGTGGGGCGGCCGAGTTCGCCGCCTTCGAAATTGCGACCAAGCCACGCGATCGACAGCGGGATCCACTGCGCGAGGGCGGGGTCGAGCCAGCGCTCGTCACACGTGGTTTCGTCGGCGGTGGCATAGCCGTGAAGCCCGTGTGAGAACACGTGCAGTTCAAACGGCACGTCACACGCTTCCAGTGCGGCGGCAAATTTCAGCGAATCGCGCACCGGCACCGCTTCGTCGTCCACACCGTGGGTGAGGAACGTGGGCGGGGTATCTTTGGTGACGGCGGTGTGCAGGTTGAGCTTTTGATAAACGGCGGGATCGTCGGGGTTGCCCGAGATCCGAGGATAATCGCCGGCGTTTTCCATCCACGAGGTGGAAATGACGGGATACCCCAAGATCATAAGATCGGGGCGCAGTTCGCGACCGACGGCACCGCAGGCGGTGAGCACGGCGGGGTCGTTCCAGTACACGCCGAGCGAAGCGGTTAAATGCCCGCCTGCCGAAAAACCGCAAACGGCGATCTGATCGGGGAGGACGTTTAAGTTTTCGGCGTTGTCGCGCACGTATTTGATCGCCGTGCCGAGATCGATGAGCGAAGTGGGAAACACCGCGTTTTGACCGACGGTATACCGCAACACGAACGCCTGAAAGCCCGCCGCCGCGTATTTGAGTGCGACGGGTTCCGCTTCGCGGTCGGATAAGTTTCGATAGCCGCCGCCGGGACAGACGATGACGGCGGGGCGCGCCGCGTTTAAGTACGGCATTTCGGGAGAACGCTCGGTGATGAACGCATCCAGCCGCACGGTTTGATCGTCTGAAAAATATTTGATAAAGTGTTTCATGAGTCACAATCCTTTTTCGTATATATCTTTTATATATCACAAGACGGTCATGTTTGCAAGTGCAAGTTTTTCGTCCGACGATCCTACCAAAAACGCTTGCAAAGGCAACGAAAAAGTGATATGGTAGATTTATCAAGTATTTTGCCGAAAAGGAGCGTGCATTTTGTGAAGATCATTCGTACGAAGAATTATGAAGAAATGAGTTTGGAAGCTGCCAAGATCATGGCGGCGCAGATCGTGTTAAAACCGGATGCCGTGCTCGGCCTTGCTACCGGTTCCTCCCCGATCGGGCTGTATGATAACCTGGTGAAGTGGAACGAGAACGGTGACTTGGATTTCTCCGCTATCCGTTCGGTCAACCTGGACGAATATTGCGGCTTGGACGGCTCAAACGACCAGAGCTATCGCTATTTCATGGATACGCACCTGTTCAACCGTGTGAACATCGACAAAGCGAACACCAACGTCCCGAACGGCAAAGCCGCCGACTATGCGGCGGAGGGTGCGCGGTACGATGAACTCATTGCGTCGCTTGGCGGCATTGATATGCAGTTGCTCGGTATCGGGCCGGACGGTCACATCGGCTTTAACGAGCCCGACGAGTTCTTTACCAAGGAGACCCACGTGGTGGATCTCGACCCCAGCACCATCGAGGCGAACGCTCGCTTCTTTGCCTCCGCGGACGACGTGCCGCGCCAGGCGGTGACGATGGGCATGGGCGGTATCATGGGCGCTAAAAAAGTGTTGCTCATTGCCAGCGGCGCCTCTAAGAAAGAGATTTTGGAAAAGGCGCTGTTTGGCCCTATCACGCCCGAAGTGCCGGCATCGCTGTTGCAGTTGCATCCCGATTTGACCGTCGTGTGTGCGGTGGATTGACAGAACACCTCATCCGTCACCTACGGTGACAGTTTCTCCTCAAGGGGAAGGTGTAGGGCGGGGGCTTGCTCCCGCCGCTACTTTGGTACGCGGAAATTTGACGGCAGGACCAAGGCCCTGCCCTACGATGAACGATTCGATTGCGGGGGCGCGTATGGCGCCCCCGTTTATTGTTTCGTCGCAGGGATAAATCGAAATGAAATCGCTTGACAGAACGGATTTGGTAATATATAATAGGTCTGTTAATGAAAAAACAACTCCGAAGGAGATCGATACCATGGCTAAAGAAACCGTCGTTACCAAAGAGGGTTTGCTGAAATTAGAGCAAGAGTTGGAAGAACTCAAGACCATAAAACGCAAGGAAGTCGCCGAGAAGATCAAGGTGGCACGCGGTTTTGGTGACTTGTCGGAAAACAGTGAGTACGACGAGGCGAAAAACGAGCAGGCGATCGTGGAAGGTCGTATTGCGGAGCTGGAAGCGCAGCTTAAAAACGTGCGTGTTCTGGACGAAAGCGAACTCGGCACCGAAAACGTGCACATCGGCTCGGTCGTGACCGTGCGCTTCAAGGGCAAAAAGACAGACGTGACCTACGAGATCGTCGGCTCCACCGAGGCAAACCCGCTCGGCGGCCGTATTTCGGACGAGTCACCTATCGGCAAAGGGCTCCTCGGTCATGCCGTGGGTGATACCATCGAGGTAGAAACCCCCGGTGGCGAGATCACGCTGACGATCAAAAAGATCGATAAATAACGACCAACAGCAACCAGATGCGGGTGGGTTTTATCCCGCCCGCTTTTTTCGAAAGTGAGGAAGTCAACATGAACGAACAACCGGAAATGACCGTAGAACAGTTATCCGAACTGTTGCAGGTGCGCCGCGATAAGCTCAAAGCGTTGTGTGAAGCGGGTCAGAATCCGTATGAGGTCACCAAATACGACGTGACCGCCTATACCGACGAGGCGCGTGCTCAGTACGAGAAACGCGAAGCCGCGTATTTAGCGGAGCACGGTGCGCCCGAAGAAGGGCAGAGCATCCAACTGGAGCAGCCCATCGAGGTATCGATCGCGGGACGTATGATGAGCCGTCGTATCATGGGTAAGGCGAGCTTTTTAGATCTGCACGACAGAAACGGCCGTATTCAGGTATACGTCAGCCGCGGCGACGTCGGCGAGGACGTGTACGCCGGTTTCAAAAAATGGGATATCGGCGACATCATTGGCCTGACGGGCTTTGTGTTCCGTACCAAGATGGGCGAGGTATCGGTGCACGCGACGTCCATTAAATTACTCTCGAAATCGCTGCGTCCGTTGCCCGAGAAATTCCACGGACTCAAAGATACCGACACGCGCTTCCGTCAGCGCTATCTGGACCTCATTGTGAATCCGGAAGTCAAACGGAATTTTGCGATTCGTTCGCAATTTATCAAGTTTATGCGCAATTATCTGGATAACAGACGCTATATTGAGGTGGAGACCCCCGTTCTTAACACCATCGCGGGCGGTGCGTCGGCGCGTCCGTTTATCACGCATCACAACACGCTGGATCTGGATATGTATATGCGTATCGCCACCGAACTGCCGCTCAAGCGACTCATCGTCGGCGGTATGGACCGCGTGTATGAGATCGGTCGTATCTTCCGTAACGAGGGTATGGATACGAAACACAATCCTGAGTTTACCACCGTGGAGTTATATGAGGCGTATGCCGATTTCCACGATATGATGGACATTGCCGAAGGTATTTTATCGGGTGCGGCAAAAGAGATCCTCGGCACCTATGAGGTCGAGTGGCAAGGCGAGAAGATCGATCTGACCCCCGGCTGGCGTCGGTTGACCATGGTCGACGCTGTGAAAGAATACGTGGGTATTGATTTCGGTGCTATCACCGACGACGCCGAGGCGGTTGCCGCCGCCGAGGCGAAGGGTGTGGAGCTTCCCGAAGCTGCCGAGCGCACCTGGGGTAACGCGTTGTACGCGTGCTTTGACCAGCGCGTGGAGGAAAAGCTGATTCAGCCGACCTTTATCACGATGTATCCCGTGGAGGTCTCGCCGCTGACCAAGGCATCGCCCACCGATCCGCGTCTGACCGAGCGGTTTGAGCTCTTTGTGTGCCACTCGGAACTGGCGAACGCGTATTCGGAGTTAAACGATCCGCTGGATCAGCGCGAGCGCTTTATGAAGCAGGTCGAGCAGCGCGAGCGCGGCGACGACGAAACCGAGATGCTGGATGAGGATTTCCTCACCGCCCTCGAATACGGTATGCCGCCCACGGGCGGCATGGGCATGGGCATCGACCGTTGCGTGATGCTCCTTACCGGTGCCGACAGCATCCGTGAAGTGATCCTGTCCCCCACGATGAAGCCGTTGGAGTAAAAAATAGGGTAGAATGATGAACGATCCCCCGCCGAGGCGGGGGATCCTTGTTTTGATCAGGTGAAATTTTCAATAAATATGCTGACAACTGTCTGATTTTGTGATATACTGATATTGTCCGAAAGGGGAATGTCTGTATGGGAAAGAAATTGTATCGTTCGTATAACAAAAAGATCTGCGGTGTTTGTGCGGGGATCGGCGAGTATTTTGATATTGATCCGACTTTGGTGCGGCTCGGCTGGGCGTTTTTGTCGCTGTTTTTCGGCAGCGGGATTTTGCTGTACATCCTGGCGGCCATTATTATCCCGCAACCGCCTGTTGAATAACGCGGGAGTACTTGATATGGAACGTCAAAACAGTTATTCGTTTTTCCAAAACCGTGAATGTCAGCATTTTCCGTGCCATCAAACTGAGCATCCGGAGCAGTTTAACTGTCTTTTCTGCTATTGCCCGTTATACACGCTGGGCGATCAGTGCGGCGGGTATTTTCGGTATATCGCCGACGGGGTCAAGGACTGTTCCGCGTGCATGGTGCCTCACGCGCCGGGCGGGTATGAGTATATTCTTTCGCGTATGGATGACACGGTGAAATTGGCTTTGGCAAACAAGAAAAAGTAACGAAAGGCGGTGCTCCGAGGGGGCGCCGCCTTTTTTCTTCGGTAAGGGGGATTTTTGGCCAAAAAGGATTGACAAGCGGGGGACGAACGGTTACAATGCAGGTGGAAGCAGTCACCCACGTGTGTAGGCAAGGAGTGTGCCGCATGAAACGTATCAGACCAATCCATCAGATCGAGTCGCTGGACGAAGCGACGTTGATGCAGCTTGAAGATGAATTTTTGAAAGCATATACGACACCGACCAAAAAAGAGTCATTTTTAAGGCGAGTGGCGCTCATTTACAAGGGCCACTACTTAAAGACGTTTTTGGCGGTGTTTCTTTGCGTTTTACAGCTCAGCGCGAGTATGTTCATCCCAATCGCGGTCGCCAACATCATCGACGCGCTTACCGCCGATGCCGCGAACAGCGCGCAGATCATTCTTCAAAACTTGGTGACGGTGGCGATTTTGCTCGTCGTCAATTACCCCATGCAGATCATCTACCGCCGTTTAAATTACGATACCCGCCGCACTGTGCAGGCGCAACTGCGTACCGCGCTGGTTGCGAAGTTGCAGGCACTGACCATCAGTTTTAACAAACGCATGGCATCGGGCCGTATTCAGACAAAGATCTTCGGAAACGTGGAGTCCATTCAAAGCTTATACACCGCCATGACCATCACGTTCCCGCACATTGCGGTCAATTTGGTGGTGATCGTGGCGGTGCTGTTGTTGCGCAGGCGCTTTGAACTCCTGCTCTTTTTTGTGGTGTGCGCACCGCTCTTTTTGCTCATCACCATGCCGCTTAAAAAGAAGATCAAAGAACACACCCGCGAATACCGCATAAAAAACGAGGAAATCAACGCGCAGGTGCTGGATATGATCGAACTCATTCCCGTGACCCGCGCCCATGCACTTGAACAATACGAAATGCACAACATGGCTCAAAAATTCTCGGGCTTCTCCAAAACGGGGTATTCGCTGGATATGATCTTATCCCGTTTCACCATCCGCAACTGGTTCACCTCACAGATTTTCCAGTTAACGGGTATCGCCTTCATGGCGTTTTTAGCGGCAAACGGCCGCATCAGCATCGGCGAGATTGCCTTGTTTTTCGGCTACTTTGAGCGTTTTCTCAGTAACATCACCGCCGCGGTGGACTTACTTCCCTCGATCGCCCAAGCAACCGATGCCGTTTCCTCGGTCACCGAGATCCTGCGTTCGACCGAGATCGAGCAGAGCGATACGCGCCGCACGCTCCGAAAAGTGAACGGCGAGATCGAATTTCGCAACGTGTCGTTTCACTACGACGATGATGAGCGTCCCATCCTGAACGGCTTGAACCTTACCATCAAGGCCGGAGAAACGGTGGCGCTGGTCGGTGAATCGGGCGGCGGTAAATCCACGCTTGTCAATATGATGACGGGTTTCTATCAGCCGACCGACGGCGAGGTGTTCGTTGACGGCAAGCCGATGAGCGGAATTGAATTGCAAAGTTATCGCAAGCATATCGCCATGGTCCCGCAGACGTCGGTGTTGTTTTCCGGCACCATTCGGGAAAATATCACCTACGGTTTGCCGAAAGTAAACGAAGAGCGTTTGCAGGAGATTTTGGAAGCCGCGTGTCTGACGGATGTGATCGCCGATCTGCCTCACGGGCTTGATTCCACCGTCGGTGAACACGGCGGCAAGCTGTCGGGCGGACAGCGGCAGCGTATTTCGATTGCGCGCGCGATGATCCGAAACCCCGATATCATTTTGTTGGACGAGGCAACGAGTGCGCTGGATACGGTATCGGAAAAACATATTCAGCAAGCCATTGAAAATCTGTGCCACGGTAAGACGACGGTGATCGTGGCGCATCGCTTGTCCACCATCAAGAATGCCGACAAGGTAGCGGTCATCAAAGACGGGCAATGCGTGGAACTGGGCACATTCGACGAGTTGCTTGAAAAGAAAGGCGAGTTCTACCGATTCTATCAAATGCAAGTGTAATGAGAGAAAACGCGGCGCGTCCGATCGGACGCGCCGCGTTTGTTATACGCCAAAACCATCAAAGGCGGGAATGTAAGAGGCGGTGGCAGAACTGCGGTCCTGCACGTAACCGTTCGTCAGTCCCAAGTTGAAAAGATGGTCGGTGACTTTATCGTATTCGCGCGCGGTTACGCGGCGGGACAGTTCGGGATGTCCGTCCACGGGTAACACGGGGGTGTACTGACACATCAAGCTCACCCACACGTCAGGGATACGGCTGAGGGCGTCCAGCACCGCTAACGATTCGCGGGTGTGGGCGGGGAGAATGAGATGCCGCACGAGCGTGCCGCGCGTGGCGATCCCGCGCGCGTTTTGTTGCATCGGTCCCGTTTGCCGTACCATTTCGCGAATCGCCGAAAGCGCGATTTCGGGATAATCCTCTGCGCCGGACAGGTCGGCGGCGAGGGCTCCGGTGACGTATTTCAAATCGGGGAGATACACGTCGATAAGTCCTTCCAGTGAGCGCAGCGTTTCCACCCGTTCGTACCCGCTCGTGTTATACACCACGGGGATCGGCGGGCGGTAGAAGGCGAGTGCTTTACGGACGGTGGGCAGGTACGGCGTGGGGCTGACGAGGTCGATCACGTCGGCGCCTTGCTCACAGAGTTCTTTGAAAATATCGACGAGGCGTTCGGCGGTGACGGGTTTTCCCGCCGCCGAGCGGCTGATCGTATGGTTTTGACAATAGTTACAGCGCAGGGTGCATCCGCCGAAGAAGACGGCACCCGCCGTGCCGAAACACGGCTCTTCGCCCGTATGCAAGGCGGCGCGGGCCACGTGCGCCGTTTCGGGTAAGCCGCAAAAGCCGTTGCCGCGGTCGGTGTCGCGCACGGCGGCACATTTGCGGGGACAGAGTGTACAGGTGAACATAAGGGGGCACCTCGTTTTTGATGATCCTTCCGATTTATTGTATCGCTTTTTCGGGTGGTTGACAAGGGGGTATGTTTTGGGCAAAGTCGGATCGTAGCCA
>JAZNRA010000130.1:0-6636 GCA_045590415.1 Acutalibacteraceae bacterium
GTCCGGCAGCTCGTCCCAGTCGTCCAGTGCGGCGATCTCGGTGAGCAGCGGCAGCATCATCAGCTCCTGGTCGTTGCAGTGTGAGCCGGGCAGATACGCCTTCGCCACGATGCCGGAGGCTGCCGTGATCAGGAAATTCCACGGATGATCCCACAGACAAATGCTGTTGATGGCGTCGTATACCTCGGTGACCGCCTCGGCGGTCGCAAACGAGAAGGTGTACCCGCGATAGCCGTCGGTCATCGCGTCAAACACCTCGCCGGTCAGACGGTAGCGCTCGCCCTCGCGGGTGAGTGAAAACTCAATGGCGGCGAAGATATCCTCCTCCTCGCCCTCGGGAATACCCTCCACGTCCCGGAGGAACAGCAGCCGGCGGTACGCCTCGGTACCGTCCACCGCGATCTCCAGATCGTTGCCGTGACGCAGCACCGACGGCCAGTTGGTGCCCTGCGCGAGCTTCCACAGTGCGGCGCGCGTATCGTCCGGCAGCCCGGCGGCCGTCTCGTAGAACTGGCGTTTTTCGCCGTCCAGCAGCACGGCCAGCTGATCCTGGCAAGCCTTCATAAACACAAAAACGTCGCGATCGCTGACAGTATCGGCGAACTGCTCACGCAGCTGCTCCGGCAACGCCTGCAGCTGCTTTTTGTATTTTTTGTTCAGCCACCGGCGCATCTGGCGCTGCTTGTACTCAGACGCCGTCTCCGGCGCCGGATGCAGCATCACCTGGATGTGTGCGTACATACCCGCTACGCGCCGGAGGAACCGCTTTTCGATCTCGACGATCTCCATTTTACATGCCTCCCAAGGTCTCCAACAGGATAATGAGATTTTCATCGGAATATTCGATCTCGGCGGAATAAAGCCGACTGATCTCGTACAGTTCCTCTGTGCCTGCCGCAAGCGTGGCGATCACCGCCGCCGCGTGTGCGGCGAAGCGCGGATCGTTGTGGCGAAACATGAAGTGTGCCGTCAGCCGTTCCCACACCGTGTTTTGGCTTTGGACAAAAGTTTTGCAAGCGGAAAGCCGATCAAGATACACATTCCACGCGGGATCCAGCCGTTCAAGCGAGCGGTAAACCGCCGCCCATTCGGCGGGGGTGCGGGCATCCGAAAACGGCGGTACGGCGGTGTCGATCGTTACCGCGGCGCCGGTGTCGGCATCGATAAACCGCACAGGACCGTCCAGTATCAGACGGCACGCCGCCTCACAGCAAAGGCCGAGCCCGAGACGCAGGTCGTCGCCCACGTAGGTGCGAAAGCGCGGGTGGTCGGTGCAGATGTCACACAAAGCGTCCTCGCCAAGGGTACAGATAATATCACACAGTCCCCGCTCGTTCAAGAAGGCACAGCGTTCGTCTTTGCCCAAACGAAAGCACGGTTGCTCGCCGTGTACGATACCGTCGTGCAGACGCTTGCCGAAATCACCGTTGACCGCGCGATACAGCGCGTAGGTGTCCGGATCAATATCGATCTCCCAACCGATACAGCAATTGTGGCGGCAACGGTCGGCAAGACAGCGGAATTCGTTGTAATAGGCGGGTATGATCGTCATATCAGGTCTTTTTGGTAAGAGCGCGGATACTGTCCTCATCGCCCAGCACCAGCACGTGGTCGGTATCTTCAAAGCGACGGGTCATCTCGGCAAGCTGAAGATCGCTGCCGACGCGCACCGCCAAAATATTCACGCCGTGAACGCGGCGGACGTCGAGTTCGGGAATAGTCTTCCCTACCCACGTTTTGGGAACGGCAGTTTCGTACACGGCAATATGCTCGGACAGTTTATAATAGTCGAACACGTTGCGGCCGCTGTACTGAACGGCCAATTTATAGGCGAGATCCTTTTCGGGGTATACCACCGCATCGGCACCGTTGCGGAGCAGAAATTTCTCCTGAATTTTGGTGCTCGCTTTGCTGATGACCGTTTTGGCGCCCAGATCCTTAAGCAAGCTGGTGATCTCCAAGCTGCTTTGAAAATCGCTGCCGATGCACACGAAACACATATCAAAGCTGTTCACCGACAAACTTTTGAGCACCTCTTCGTTTTTGCAATCCGCGATCTTGGCAAGGGCGACCTCGCCGCTCATGCGGCTGATGATCTCCTCGTTTTGGTCCACGATCATAACGTCGTTGCCGAGCTCGGTCAGTTTGCGGCTCAAATGCTGGCCGAAACGGCCCATGCCGATCACTAAAAAGTTTTTCATATTTCTCACCTCATCCGACGCCTACCGTCTCTTCGGGAGACAGGGCGATCTCTTGTTTTTTCTTTTGCATAAACACCATGGCGAACGACAAACTGCCGATGCGCCCGCTAAACATCAGTAAGATCATCACGCACCGCGAAAATGCGGTTAAGTCGCGGGTGATGCCCGTGCTCATACCGACCGTACTGGTTGCCGACACGCACTCGAACACCACGTCCATAAACGAAAGCTCGGGTTGCACGGCACAGACCAAAAAGATGCCGGTAACGACAAGCGTGAGGTAGATTCCCACCACCGACAGCGCATTGACAAGCGTTTCCTTCGGCAGACGTTTGCCGAACACGTTATATCCCGAGCGGCGGCGCAGGTTGCTGAACATGCAGATCACAAGAACGGCTACCGTTACCGTTTTCATACCGCCTGCCGTCGATCCCGGTGAGCCGCCTACCATCATAAACAGAACGGATAACAACTTTGAAGCAGGGGTCAGCGCGGCGGTGTCCACGGCGTTAAAGCCCGCCGTGCGGGGGGTTACCGAATCGAAAAAAGCGTGCAATACTTGTTTCGACACCGACATACCCGCGCCCGTTGCATGGCGTTCCAACACGAAAAACAGGAGAGTGCCGACTGCGGTCAGTCCGATCGTAACGGCCAGCGCGATTTTGGAATGCAGACGGTATTGGCGGAAATGGTGGCGATGTTTTAACACGTCGTCCCACACGATAAAGCCGATACCGCCGATCAAGATCAACAGCGCAATCGTTATTAAAAAGAGGGGATTATCCCCCATGGAGGCAAGCGAACTGAACGCACCCTCGCTGCCGAGCAGATCAAAACCCGCGTTGCAAAAAGCGGAGATGCTTAAAAACGTGCCCGTGTACACGCCGCGTGCGATGCCGAATTTCGGAATCAGACACGCCGACAGGATCACCGCACCGACGCCCTCCACGAGGAACGTACCGCATACGATGCGTTTTGTCAGCCGCACCATGCCGCCGATCTCGGGCACGTTGAAGTTTTCTTTAAGCAACGTGCGTTCTCTGAGCGAAATCGTGCGGTGTAACGCCACCGAAAACGCGGTCATCAACGTCATAAATCCCAAGCCGCCGATCTGGATCAGGGTGATGATGACCAGTTGACCAAACAGCGACCAGTGCAGATAAGTATCCACCAAAATCAGACCGGTAACACAAGTGGCGGAGGTGGCGGTAAAAAGCGAGGTTAAAAACGGGGTCGCTTCCCCGCTTTTGGAGGCGATGGGCAGGCACAACAGACCGGCGCCCAGCAAAATCAGCAATAAAAAACCCAACGCGACGCGCTTAGGGTAAGAAACCGCACGGCGTTTCATGCGTTCACTTCCTTTTCAAAGAGGGGCGTGGATAAATAGCGGTCCCCCGTATCGGGTAACAGCACGACGATCGTCTTGCCCGCGTTTTCCGCGCGCTTGGCAATCTCCTCTGCCGCGTGCAGTGCCGCGCCCGAGGAAATGCCGACCAAAAAGCCGTGTGTGACGGCAAAGTGCCTCGCCGCCGCGTAAGCGTCTTCCTCGTAAACGGGGAACACTTCGTCGTACACGGCGGTGTTCAAGGTGTTCGGTACGAAATTCGCGCCGATGCCCTGCAAGCCGTGCGCACCTGCCTCACCCTTTGATAACAGCGGTGAACGCGCGGGCTCGACGGCGACGACTTTAATATTTTTGTTTTGAGATTTCAAGTACGAGCCGACACCGCTGACCGTACCGCCCGTTCCCACGCCGGCGACGAAAATATCCACCGTGCCGTCGGTATCGTTCCAGATCTCGGGACCGGTACTCGCCGCGTGCGCCGCGGGGTTGGCGGGGTTGCCGAACTGATCGGGAATAAAGCTGTTGGGGATCGAAGCCGCCAGTTCGTTGGCTTTTTCCACCGCGCCCGACATGCCTTTGGCGCCCTCGGTGAGCACCAGCTCGGCACCGTACGCGCGGAGTAACGCGCGGCGCTCGGCACTCATGGTTTCGGGCATGGTAAGGATCACGCGGTAACCGCGTGCCGCCGCCATCGCCGAAAGGCCGATGCCGGTGTTGCCGCTGGTGGGCTCGATGATCACGGAATCCGAGTTGAGAAAACCGCGTTTCTCCGCATCTTCCAGCATTGCCAAAGCAACACGGTCTTTCGCGCTGCCCGCGGGATTGAAATATTCCAGTTTGGCAAGGATCGTCGCGCAGGAATCGTCGGCAGGGCGCACCTTTACCAAGGGGGTGCTGCCGACAAGCGCGGTAATATCCTCGTACACTCTCATGCGGTCAAATCCTTTCATAACGGTATCTAATATGTTATTATACTATAAACGGCACTTTTTTTCAAGAGACGGGATAACTTTTGAAAGTAACAAAAAAACGCTTGATTTTTCTGCCGTCCTGTGCTATTATGTGACGGTGCGCGGGAGTAATTCAATGGTAGAATGTCAGCTTCCCAAGCTGAATACGCGGGTTCGATTCCCGTCTTCCGCTCCAGAAAAGAACCCACACTTGTCGCAGGCAAGTGTGGGTTCTTTTCAACTAAATCCGTCCTATCGGGTGGGTGAAATCATCTTCGATGATGAAATCCCCTACGGGGATGAAATCCGACTTCGTCGGGTAAAGGGACGGATTTAATTTCATCTGCGAAGCAGATTTCATCCGAGCGTTGCTCGGATTTCATCGCGCCCCGCGCGATTTCATTGAAAATCGTTGAAACCTGTGATATGCTTGTGCTACAATAGGGAGAAAAATAATCATAAAACAAATCTTTTGGAGAGTTATGCATATTAGATTATTTGTTTACTTCTGGTATATCAGTTCTTTCAAGTAAATAATCTATAGAAATATTAAAATAATCTGCAATTTGTATTAATTCGTTTATCCCCGGTTCACGTTCTCCGGTTTCATATCGGCTGATAGTATTTTGATTTGTATTTAAGTCAATAGCCATTTTTAATTGTGAAACCCCTTTTGATTTTCTAATTTCTTTTAATCTCATATAATCACCTCTTGACATTATTATCCCATTTTGGTATAATAAAAATATCCCAATTTGGTATATTGAAAAGAGGAAAGAAAAATGTCAAAGAAACTAATTTCACTATTGCTTGCTATTTGTATGCTTTTCTGTTTGTCTGCGTGTGGGACAACAGCAACAAGTAACAATTCAACCGACACACCGTCCGAATCTCAAACAGACACCGTGAAAGACAATGATGAAAACACTTTTAGTGAGGAAAACAATCAAGTATCGTCTAATACCGAAGAGACAAACAAAAATGATACTCAAACACAACCATCAAACAATCAATCAAAGCCTACAAGCACCACAAATCAGCCTACCCATAACCACAGCTATTCCAATGCCACATGCACTTCACCAAAAAAGTGCTCTTGCGGTGTAACTGCCGGAACAGCTTTAGGTCATCAATTCTCATCTGCAACCTGTACAAGCCCTCAAATTTGCAGTCGTTGCGGAACAACAAGCGGGAACGCACTTGGTCATAGTTATTCTTCTGCAAATTGTAATTCACCGAAAACTTGTACACGCTGTGGACAAACATCCGGTAGTGCTTTAGGACATAATTATGTAAATAATAAATGTTCACGTTGTGGAAAAGTTGATCCTGATTCGTTACCAGTTAGTCTTTTCAGCATAGCCGTCATTGACTCTTTTGATTTTAGAAAAGACGAAGGAAGTTTTACGGATTCATTTGGCAACGCTTATAATAACGCATTACGATTTAATTATGTGGGGCGAAAAAATACACATTCAATTTTTAATTTAGATAATAAATATTCCAAATTGTCTGGTAGCATCGTTACATATCAAGATACAGATTCAGAAGCTAAAATGATTGTTGAAATATATGTTGACGATGTGCTTAAATATAAAAGCAATCCTTTTGGAAAAACAACAGGAAAAATAGATTTTAGCGTGGATGTAAAAAATGCTCAAAAGTTATTAATAAAAGGCGTATCTGCTTCCGATACATCGTGGCAGTGGGCACATTTCGCTATTGTTAATGCTCAACTTACAAAATAACACCATTCAAATTAGGGCAAGGCAGGAATAACCGTCATACTTTAGGCATATTTACTGCTTAAAAACAAAGTTTTTAACTGCATTTTCTTTAGTATGATTTTTGTCATACCATCAAAAATAGAGTTATCTCGTATTTTCGGGATAACTCTATTTACATATATAACTTGAAAATAACAATAAAAAATGTTATATTAAATTAAAGAAAAAGCTTGTTGTTATGCGGAAAATTCAACTTGTGGAAATGACTTCCACAAGTTACACTCTTAGCCTCCCTCTGACGAGGGAGGTGGCAAAACTTTAGTTTTGACGGAGGGAGAGAATTATGAAAGAATATAATAAAGCTAATATCCCTCTTGCAAAAACACACGGAAAAATATGACACCTTGGGAACG
>JAZNRA010000131.1:0-1509 GCA_045590415.1 Acutalibacteraceae bacterium
CCCAAAAAGACGATACGCATATACAGAAGCGCCGAATCGTAGACCTCGGCCGGTGTATCCATCCAGCGGAGGATCGATCCCGAAAGCAAAAGTCCGGCAGCCGCAAAGCAACCGCCGCCGATCAGCGCCAGCGCGATCGCCGAATGGGCAGCTTTTTGGATCCCGCGGTGATCGCCTGCGCCGTAAAGCCGCGCGACCACGAGGTTGACACCGGCCGAAAGCCCGGAAAACAGCACCACGACCAGACTGGTGACCGAGTTGGTCGCGCCGACCGCTGCCAGCGCCGTATCGCTGACGCATCGCCCCACGACGGCGAGATCGGCCGCACTGAACAAAAGCTGCAGGATGCCCGAAAGGATTAGCGGCAGCGCAAAGCGCAGAATGTTTTTCACCAGCGGCCCGCGGCACATATCAATTTCATATCGTCTTTTTGCCATATCCGGTTTCTCCGTGATTCTTTGCGGATTCTTGTCCGTTTTTTCAGATATTATTACACAGGTTGTGCTCCAAAGCGAGCTCAAAATTTCCGAAATCGTGCGTTTTTACAATTCCTGCTCGCCTAATTCCGGCAGAGGAGTATTTTCTTTCGGTAATTTGCGCCAGATCACCACAAGTGCAACCGCATTGATCAACGCGGTCGTGGCCCAACCGACAGGGTAAGAAAGATACAGCGTCGTCAGAGATGGGGCTGCGGCAAACACCGTATAGATCCATAGCAGACGGAAGCCGCAGATCCCCGCCACGGATGCTGCCATCGACGTTACCGCATATCCCAAGCCGCGCACCATGGTGTCCAGCGCCTCCAGAATCCCGTTTATCGGGAAGGTCAGCATACTGACGAGCAGTGCCTCCTTGCATTTGACCAATACGGTCGGTTCATCGGTATAGATCCGCAGCAGCACGTCGCCGGACATCAGCACACCTCCGGCCAGCAACGGCGTTATCACGCCAAAGATCCCCAACGCCATCCATTGCAAACGGCGGATCCGACGGAACTGACCGGCACCGCGGTTTTGGCTGACGAAGCAAACGACGGCTTGTCCCAGCGAAGAGATCGCAAGGCAAATGATGCGTTCCAGGTTTCCGACCGTCGTACAGGCAATCATTGCCTCTTTGCCCAACGAGTTAATGGAAGCCTGGATTAAAACACCTGCGATCGAAAACATCGAGCTTTGCAGGCCCGACGGCAGCCCGATATGCGCAATTTTCAGCACCTTATCACGGTAACAGCGAATCCCGCGTACAAACAAACGCGCAGGACCTTCCATCCGGGTCAGGCAGAAAAACAACAACGTGGCAGAAAACAGTTGCGACAGCAAGGTCGCAATCGCAACACCCGCCACGTCCATATGAAACACCAGGACAAACAGCAGGTTCAGCGCCACGTTCAGCGCGCCGGAACAGGTCGCAAAGTAAAACGGGCGTTTTGTATCGCCGTAAGCGTACAGAACTGCCGAACCAAACCCATAGAACATGGAAATCGGCATTCCCAAAAAAGAGATACGTATA
>JAZNRA010000132.1:0-6188 GCA_045590415.1 Acutalibacteraceae bacterium
CGCGAAGTACATACAGATAATGCCGAGCAGCATAAGGATGGAAGTGGCGTAGGTGTTGATCGGGATCAGGGTTTTATACAAAAACGTGCAGATCGCCGTAGCGGTATCACCGCCGATGATGAGTGCCGCTGCGTACCCGAAGAAGGTCAGACCACCCAAAAACAGCGTGATCATGATGCCGTAACCGAAGATCAGTTTACCGGTACCGGCAATTTTTTTGAGCATTTGTTTCATCTTGTACCCTCCTTACAGGCCGAAGACAGGCAACCAGCCCATCAGAACAAGCACTTGCAGAATAAACTGTGCCGCAACCCACCACAAGTTGTTTTTGAAGGTCTTGCCGAAATCCGATTCCGCGATCGTCATGCCCGCATACATGCCGAGTCCCAAGGGTGGGGTGATCCCGCACATGACACCGCAAATGCAGGGAAGCATCGCGGCGGCAAGCAACGGATCGACGCCGACGGCGGCAAGCGCCGCGATAAAGGTGGGACCGAACGTGACGACGATGGACGAGCCGGGAATGATCATACCCATGATGCAACTGATCACACAGATAAAGACGACCATGCCGAATTTGGAGAACGCAAACCCTTGTACAAACGTAAGCAGTTCTTGCGCGACGTTCAAATCCTTGAACATAGCGCCGATCATGTACCCGATCACGCATACACCCACCGACGGAGCAATCGTCTTAACGCCGCCCGCAAACATTTTCGCGATCTTGTGCGGGGTGATAACGGATCTGTCCTTGGTGATAAGCAAGTTATAGATCGCCGCCACACCGGGGATGAATAACAGCAAACTGGATGAGAGATATTTGGCACCCGTCGCACCAAGGCGCGCGGTGAAAAAGCCATCTTTAAAGAGTGCATCCAGAAAAAACGGAAGCAGTATCACCAGCGGCAACAAGAGACCTTGCCAGCCGCTTTTGAGTACTTCAGAGAATTTCGGCAATTCTTCTTTTGCCATCGGTTTCACTTTATAGTATTTGCAGAACGCAAACACCATGACGATGCGTTGCAGGACAAACCACAGCGAGATCGCCCACAACACCGTCCAGAACTTGCTTTGCGAGACCTCCTCCGGCAACAAAGCCGCAAGCGTCAACGCTTCCATGGCAGCAATAATGTTAGAAGACGGCGGGATCATGTTGCCCAGATAGCTGGCATTGCTTTCGATGTTTGCCGCAAGCTCCGCCGGAAAACCGCTGCGCTTCATGGCGGGAATGGTGAGCGTACCGGTCGCCATCACGTTACCGGGACCCGATCCCGACAAAGCACCCATAAAGGCACTCGCCACGACCGAAACATAACCCGCACCGCCCGTCACGCGGCCGAGCAGCGATAAAATGATGGCCACGCAACTGTCGATGATCTTGGTCTTGGTGAGGATAATGGACATCGCCACAAACGCTGTCATAGTATACAATAAGTTCGTTGACAACGCCGCATCAACGTACTCCCACACGTTCATATACGTGCCCGTTACACCCAGTAACACCAAAAAACTAACAAATACCGCCTCGTACACAGGCCGCTTGAGCAACAAAAACCAGACAAGGATCGTGCCTAACATCACGATTAGATAGATCAGTGCCGATGGCATGAGGTTTCCCCCTCCTATGTATTCTTATTTTGGAATGTATTCCATTCCCAATAAGTTATATTATAACCTGAATTTTCAAAATGTCAAGCAAAAAAAGCAAAGAAATGCAAAATGCATTTCTCTGCTTTTTTATACAGGATCAAAAAACGTATCGGGGTGTGCAGGATCAAACAATTCGTTTGCCCACATGACGGTCACCAGATCGTCGGTTTCGGATAAGTTAATGATGTTGTGCGTATAACCGGGGAGCATGTGTACGGCTTCAATCTTGTCACCGCTAACTTCAAAGTTCAGCACTTCGTCCGAGCCGACTTTTCGTTGCTGAATGAGTCCTTTACCGCTGACGACCATGAAAAACTCCCATTTGGTGTGGTGCCAATGCTGACCTTTGGTGATACCGGGTTTTGAAATATTGACGCTGACCTGTCCGTGTGCCGCGGTTTTGAGCAGTTCCGTGAAACTGCCGCGTTCGTCCACGTTCATTTTAAGCGGGAACGCCGCCTTTTCCTTCGGCAGGTAAGACAGATAGGTGGAATACAGTTTTTTCGCAAAGGAATTATGCGCGATCTCGGGCATCATCAGCGTCCCGGGTTGGGCTTTGAACGCTTCGAGCAAGGATACGATCTCACCGAGCGTCACTTTGTGAGTGGTGGGTGCGGCGCAAAACGCACCGTCATCGCACAGAACGGTAGTGATGCCGTCAAACGTGCAATGGTGTTCAAGTCCCTCCAACGCGTCCAGCATTTCCTCCACAAGATCGTCGATATAAAGCAGTTCCAGTTGTATTGCCGGGTCGTTGATCGTGAGCGGCAGATCGTGTGCCGTATTATGGCAGAAGGTCGCCACCGCCGAATTGTAATTCGGGCGGCACCATTTGCCGAACAAGTTGGGGAAACGGTAGACGAGTACTTTCGCGCCCGTTTCCTTTGCGTAAGCGAAAAACAAGTCCTCCCCCGCTTTTTTGGAGCGGCCGTACTCACTGTCGTACCGACCGATGCAGGTCGCCTGAATGGAGGACGAGAGCATCACGGGGCAGGTGTTGCCATGCTCCTTAAGCGTTTCCAGCAAGGTGGAGGCAAAACCGAAATTGCCCTGCATAAATTCCTCGGTATTCTGCGGGCGGTTGACTCCCGCCAAATTGAACACAAAATCCGCTTGCTTGCAGTAGGTGTCCAGTTCTTCGGGGGTGGAATCGATATCGTAACAGTAGATCTCCTCAATGTTCAAAGACGGGCGGGTGCGGTTTTTGCCGTCCCGAATGGTTTTTAAGGTTTCAACCAAGTTTTTGCCGACAAAACCGTTTGCACCGGTAATTAAAATGTTCATTCGCTCACCTCGTACAATCCTAAATCGGATAACAGTTCTCGCGTTTCACGCACCGCTTCATCGCTTTGTTCGCTGACGGCACGAAGGCGCTCAATTGCCCCCGCACCGCGTCCCTGCTTTAAGCGGGTGGCTATGCGACAAAGTTGGTAATAAGGGGTCAGAAAGGGCTTGCCGTCCAGCGCGGGATACAATTGCTTGAGATCGTCAAACGGCATAAATATTTTGCGCCATGCCGCACCCGCAGCACCGTGCCGCACCGCCGCAGCGGCGCTTCCTTGTTCGCGGGAACCGTAGGCGCCGCCGCACAAAACGAATTGCTCCGCGCGGCGAGTCACGTCGGTGTGTTCGACGTCGCCGAACCACACAGCCGCCAGTGCACACATCTGCTCGGCAAAGGTCATAAGCCCGCCGCTTTCACAAAAAGCAAGCACCTCTTTGGAGGAGCAACCGCCGCTTTGCAAGAGCAGCCACAAGTCCATTACGGTGCGAATACCGCAACCGCCGCCAAGAAAATGGTGCGCCATGTGCGCTATATGATGGAATAAAAAGAATGCCGGTTTTTCCAGATGATAGCATCCTTTGGAAACGGTATGATCCCAGATCGTCGTTAATACGGCATCCATCGCGGGGACACGTTCCAACACGTTGTGATGCAGTTCCAAATGCACGCCGTCGCAGTACAGCGACATATCGTGATAGTTGCGCACGCCGTCGGTGGTAAAGCCCTCGGCAACCAATGCGTTCGCGGCGCGGTCGAGGTCTTCTTCGTGTATGAGCACGTCGATATCACAGCTCGTGCGCATCCACGGCTCGGGATACAGCACCCGCATGACGGCGCCTTTGAGCGGGATATACGGAATCCCCTCCCGCTCAAGCACTTCGCCGATATGCTCAAGCTCCGCTTCCAATTTGACATAGCGGTACTGCGCGGTCAGCAACGCCGCAGCCGCTTGTTCCATAAACGCCCGCTCGGCGTCGTCGGTAGGAAGCGGCAGGACACCGTTCTGCTCGGCAACGTGGTAAACGAGATGCCGAAGATCGTGTTTTGCCGCGAGCTTGAAAACGGCCTTAAACTCGGTAAAATCCATTGGCTGCGTAAACGGCTCGTCACGCAGCACCGCGCGCAGTAACGCGATCAGTAATTGTTCGGTCGTCAAGTTATCACCCCGTTAAAATTTGCGCCACACCATTTTGTTGACAACGCCGACGTACGACTGGATGATCTTGACGACTTTGGTCGACACGTTTTCCTCAATATAATCCGGAACGGGGATGCCGTAATCGCCGTTCTGATTCATGGTGACGGCAGTATCCACCGACTGTAACAGACCGACCTCGTCAATGCCCGAGAGGATAAAGCACGCTTTATCCAGCGCTTCGGGGCGCTCGGTGGAGGTGCGGATGCACACCGCGGGGAACGGTTTACCGATGGAGGTGAAGAAGCTGCTTTCCTCCGGCAGCGTGCCCGAATCCGATACCACGCAGAACGCGTTCATCTGCAGGCAGTTGTAATCGTGGAAGCCGAGCGGCTCCTGACGGATCACGCGCGGATCGAGTTTAAAGCCGCTCGCATCCAAGCGATTGCGCGAACGCGGATGGCAGGAATAGAGGATCGGCATGTCGTATTTCTCCGCCATTTTGTTGATAGCGGTAAACAAACTGACAAAGTTTTTCTCGGTGTCGATGTTTTCCTCGCGATGGGCGGAGAGGAGGATATACTTACCCTTTTCGAGCCCTAACCGCTCGTGCACGTCGCTTGCCTCAATTTCAGCAAGGTTGTTGTGAAGCACTTCCGCCATCGGCGAGCCGGTGACGTAGGTGCGCTCTTTCGGCAGACCGCAGTCGGCAAGATACCGACGCGCGTGCTCGGAGTATGCCATGTTGACGTCCGAGATGATGTCCACGATGCGGCGGTTGGTCTCCTCCGGCAGGCACTCGTCCTTGCAACGGTTGCCCGCTTCCATGTGGAAGATCGGAATGTGCAGGCGTTTCGCGCCGATGACCGACAGACAGCTGTTAGTATCCCCCAGCACCAGTACGGCGTCGGGTTTGATCTCTTCCATCAATTTATACGATTTTGCGATGATATTGCCGCAGGTTTCGCCGAGGTCAGCACCGACTGCATCCAAATACACGTCGGGATCGTCGAGCTTCAAGTCCTTGAAGAACACGCCGTTTAAGTTATAGTCGTAGTTTTGGCCCGTGTGCGCGAGGATCGTATCGAAATAGGTGCGGCATTTGTTGATGACCGCCGCGAGTCGGATGATCTCGGGGCGCGTGCCGACGATGATGAGTAATTTCAGTTTGCCGTTGTTTTTAAAAGCCGCCATACTTATTTATCCTCCGCCAGTCGTTCTTGAATGTACTTAAGCGACGCGATCTTCTCTTTCGTCTGCTCGACGTTCAGAAGATCGGTGTTATTGGAGTTAAACTCGGTGAGCGGATTGCGCTCGGCATCGCCTTTGTTGAAGTATTTGTCGTAGTTTAAGCCGCGGTTGTCGCAGGGGACGCGGTAGAAATCGCCCATGTCGATCGCGTTCGCACATTCTTCGTTGGTGAGCAGGGTTTCGTACATCTTCTCGCCGTGGCGAATGCCGATGACTTTGATGTTCTCTTTATCGCCGCCGAACAGCTCGCACACCGCCTCCGCTTGCGTCTGAATGGTGCAGGCGGGGGCTTTTTGAACGAGAATATCGCCCGCCTCACCGTTCTCGAATGCAAACAGCACCAGATCCACCGCTTCATCCAGCGACATGATAAAGCGCGTCATGTTGCCGTCGGTGATGGTGATGGGCTTGCCCGCCTTGATCTGGTCGATCCACAGCGGAATGACCGAGCCGCGCGAACACATCACGTTGCCGTAGCGCGTACAGCAAATTTTCGTCTTGTTGGGGTCAACCGTGCGGGATTTTGCCACGACCACCTTTTCCATCATCGCTTTGGACGTACCCATCGCGTTTACGGGATATGCCGCCTTGTCGGTGGACAAGCACACGACGTTCTTAACCCCCGCTTCGATGGCGGCGGTCAGCACGTTTTCCGTGCCGATGACATTGGTCTTGCCCGCCTCGATGGGGAAAAATTCGCAGGACGGCACTTGTTTGAGTGCCGCCGCGTGGAAGATATAATCCACGCCGTGCATCGCGTTTTTGACAGAGGCGAGATCGCGCACGTCGCCGATATAGAATTTGATCTTGTCGGCGACTTCCGGCATCTTCGCCTGAAATTCGTGGCGCATATCGTCCTGCTTTTTC
>JAZNRA010000133.1:0-2070 GCA_045590415.1 Acutalibacteraceae bacterium
TGGCTCACAGAACGACATGGCTACGATCCGACTTCCGACGCTCTTGACATCGGGTACGGCAATGAAATACTGCCAGACCTTACCGGCAAGACCGCTCTTATCAAACTCCTCACGCAGGATGGCATCCGCCTCACGCAAGGCGTGCAGACGGTCACGGGTGATCGCACCGAGGCAACGTACGCCGAGACCCGGACCCGGGAACGGCTGGCGGTACACCATCGCGTGCGGCAGGCCGAGTGCCTCGCCCACTACGCGGACTTCGTCTTTATACAACAATTTAACCGGCTCGACCAATTCCATCTCCATGTCTTCGGGCAAACCGCCGACGTTATGATGGGCTTTGACGCCGTCCGACTCTAGAATATCGGGGTAAATGGTACCCTGCGCCAGGAAGGAGATGCCCTCCAGCTTGCTTGCTTCCTCGTCAAACACCTTGATAAACTCGCCGCCGATGATCTTGCGTTTGCGTTCCGGTTCAGCAACACCCGCAAGCAGATCCAAGAAACGATCCGTTGCATCAATATAAATAAGATTCGCATCAAGTTCTTTGCCGAAGACCTCGATCACCTGCTCGCTCTCGCCTTTGCGCATAAGCCCGTGGTTTACGTGTACGCAAACGAGCTGCTTGCCGATGGCTTTGATCAACAACGCCGCCACGACCGACGAATCCACACCGCCGGACAATGCCAGCAACACCTTTTTATCACCAACCTGTGCGCGCACCGCGGCAACCTGCTCGTCAATAAACGCTTGCGCCAGCGCGGGGGTGGTGATGCGTTCCATGCTTTCGGGTCGTTTGTTGTTATCCATACGAGTTCCTCCTCCAAGGTCTTAGAATAGAAAATATTATAGTACTGCGCGTTTTTCGTGTCAAGAAAATTCGCCAAAAAACGTCAGAAGTCCACTCTTACCGTCTCAATCAAGGCACGGATATTCACCGTACCGTCCGTGCGCACGGTTTCAAACGCGAACACCGTTTTGTCCGATTCCTCGCACCGTCCCATCTTCACCGTCAGCGTTTCGCCGAGCGGCGCTTCGCTGACAAACTGGATCTGCACGTCGGTCACCCGCACCTCGTCGATCTCGGGGATAAAATCGCACAGCATATCGGGGTAATTCGTATTGTTCATGTGCGCGTTGCAATCGGTGTCCGCATAGCGAATCTCCCGCTCGCCGACAACCGACAGTTCGCACTCCGGCAACCGAAACCGCGTGGGAATCGGGAGCGGCTCATCAGTGTAATACGCGAGTTCCACCTCGCCCGCGCGGCATAACTTTTTGGTATTCAGATTCAAAAGCCCGAACACACAATACGCCTCGGCGATCACCTCGCCGTCTTTGAGCAGGCGATAACAGCGGTCAAACGACGCGCCCTTTTCGGGGATGGCCCAGGTTTCCGCCGTCACCGTGTCAAACTCGTGCAGATCACCGTAAATACACAAGTGCGTGCGCCCCACCAAAAAGGCATATCCTTGGGCCAACAAATCGCTGTACGAGGGCTTTTGCACGTACATATTTCGATTCGCCGTTTCCATCATATACCGCAACACCGCCGACGGCCGCACACGGTTATTATGCGCGAGATCGTGCGAGGAAATGCGATACGTTTCCGTAAATTTCATGCCCTTATCCCAGCTGTGCCATGCTCTGCTCAAGAAGCGCAATTTTTTCCTGCAACCTCGCCGCCTGATCGCGCGCGGTCTGCACCACCGCCTCAGGCGCTTTGTCGGTAAAGGACGGATTAGAGAGCCGCGCCAACACACCGTCAAGCTGCTTTTGCGCGGTCTCTTTTTCTTTGGTGAGTCGCGCTTTTTCCGCCTGCATGTCCACCAACTCTGCCATCGGGATCTTGACGGTAGCATCCGCCGTGACGATGCTGACCGCACCATCCACCTCGAACGCTTCACCCACCGTCACCTCGGACGCGGAAGCAAGCCGCAGGAAAAACGGCACACCCTTGCGGAAGGTGTCTGCAAACGCCGTTTCCACAAAGATCTGCGCCTTGCGGGACGGCGGCACGTTCATTTCACCGCGACGGTTGCGGATCGCACCGATCGCTTCCATGATACG
>JAZNRA010000134.1:0-2077 GCA_045590415.1 Acutalibacteraceae bacterium
TACCTGCGCCTCCGTTGCCGACTCCCTCTCCTCGGTAACGGCCGTTTCCGTCTCGCGGTAGATATTCTCGTGTTTCAGCACCGTGGCAACGGTCTTGAAAATTATCTTCATATCCATCAAGAACGTAATATTATCCGCATAATAGCAATCGTGCTCCATTTTTTCCAAAGATTCGTCCGAATTGCGGTAATAGGCCTGACTGTAACCCGTAATACCGGGCCGGACACTCAGAAACCGGCGGTATTCCTCGGGGTACTTATCCAGCCAATCCGGGGGATCGGGTCGGGGCCCGATCAAGCTCATTTCACCCTTGAGAACGTTCAGCAGCTGCGGAAACTCATCCAAGCTGGTTTCGCGCAACACGCGACCAACCTTCGTAACCCGAAAATCGTCCTTACCGTTGTATGTAGACCCGTCCGGCAAGCGTATATCCGGTGCATTCACCTTCATTGAGCGAAACTTATGCATTTTAAAAATACGCCCGTTTTTTCCGATGCGTTCCCCATTGTAAAATACCGGACCGCGATCCTCCAGATAGATAAACGGAGCCGTAATGACAAAGACCAAAAGGAAGAAAGGCAACAACAGCAGGCACACAACAATGTCGATCGCTCTTTTGAAAAATACTCTGTACATAATCACTCTCTGCCTTTACTTTTTTTCGGCGATCGCCGTTTCTTTGGAACGGTGTTGCCCGAGCATCTGCTTTACACGTGCCCATACGCCAATCTTATCACCGGCAGCCTTCCCGTGATCTTCCCGCAGCATTTTAAGCGCGGCGACCAGTATCAGATAGGTCAACCCGGCCAGCGGCAGACCGGCAATATAGCAAAGCGAACGCACTGCCTTTACACCGCCAACCTGTGCCAGCACGAAGGCGATCGCCGCAGCGACCAACGCCCACAGAACGCGCAGCCAACGCGGTGCCAGGCTTTCGCCGTTTTTCCGCTTCGACGTCATCTCCGCTGCCGCAAACGCGCTGGAATCCATCGTCGTCGCCAGGAAAACAAACGCAATAATGAGCAGCAGCACCATCATAACCTTCGGTAACGGCATCGTTTGCAGGATCGCCAATATGGCGCCGGCCTCGTCGCCGGTCTGCAAATACGACGCAATATCCACCGCACCGCTGATCTGCAGATCCATACTGTAGTTTCCGAACGTGGCCATTGCGACCCAGCAGCCCAGCGTGCACAGCACCAGCTGACCGAAGGCGATCTCCTTTAACGTTCTTCCCTTGGAGATCTTCGCGTTAAACACGCCCATCATCGGCATATATACGAAATACACTGCCCAATAGCCGATCGTCCATCCCTTGACAAACGATCCGCTTCCGTAAGGATCAATGTACGTGCTCATCCGAATGTAATTGTTAAGGAACATACCCACCGTATTGATCTCT
The DNA here is from genome assembly GCA_045590415.1 of Acutalibacteraceae bacterium. Lineage (GTDB taxonomy): Bacteria > Bacillota > Clostridia > Oscillospirales > Acutalibacteraceae > RGIG3009. The sequence continues at coordinate 1,403 of JAZNRA010000134.1, forward strand.
GCCGCCAGAACCTTAGACAGGCCAACCGCTACGCCGAAAATAAGCATATAAACGAAAGCGGTAGAAACGTTGATGTTGCTCAGCTTTTTAATTCCCTTTTGCAGACCGAGATACACGCTCGTTCCGAAGATCGCGATCCAGGTTGCCAGAACGATGACCTGCAGCGACGTTCTGTACGCTTCGGGAACGTTAAAGATGTTTTCGATCAAAATAACCAGCAGCGGCATACCCGTTCCGATCGAAATGACCGGTGCAATGACCGAGCTGCAAACGGAAACCACGTCCGCCAAAAAGCCGACGACCTTACCGCCGGTCTTGGGCAACGCAACACGGCACACGTCGCTTATCGTTGCGTCCTTGGCCTTCCGATTGTACAGAAGATACCCTATCGCAACGGAAATGGGAACGTAAATACACCACGCATTGGGACCCCAGTGAAAGTGCGCGTATGTCTGTCCGAATTCAAACGCTTCCGTCGTCAGAGGCTCGATCTGGAAAGGAGCCTGTGCGGCACAGTAGATCGGCTCCAAAAAGCCATACACGACCAGCCAGGCGCCGCAGCTCGTGGTAAACATCATACCCGCCCAGGATATCGTGTTAAACGCCGGCTTACAATTTTCCCCGCCCAGCCGCACGTTCTTATAGGGGCCGAACATAATCCACAAGGAAAAAACA
>JAZNRA010000135.1:0-9750 GCA_045590415.1 Acutalibacteraceae bacterium
CTTCTTCCAGTGATTGGTCAATGACGGTGCCGACCGGCTCGTCGCTGTACTGTTCTTTTACCGTTTCGAAGTTAAACCATTCATGGTATTCGGGATTGCTGGAGATCTCTTCCAACGTCATACCGACAAAATTCGGAACCTCGATCTGCTCGGAATCCGCAGTAAAGAATCCTCCAGAAAAGCTGTTGTTTTGATCCTCTGCCAACTGATTCTCCAGTTCTTCAAGGCGTGAATTCTGCTCCTCCAGTTGTTCCTCCAGATCTTCGATCTCCTGCCGTGCCGTGGAAGATCCACAACCCGAAAAAGTTAATATCAAAATGCAGAGAACTATTAGCAAACAAAAAATTTTTCTCGACATTTTTTACCCCCCTGCAAGAACGCTTTATTTGCGGGATGCGAGAAGATTGCGGATCTTCTCATGCGAGTCGATAATGCGGGTGACCGACATATCGTGATTGAGCGAGGCGATGAAGTAGGCAATGTATTTGGACACATCCACCTCGCAGAACCATTCGCGCTTTTTGAGTTCGTCGGTACGATAGGTCAGGTTGGTGCCGAGCACGCCTGCGATCACGCCGTCTTTGTACGCTTGATCGAACTTGTCCAGACCGTTGGTGAAGATCGCGTAAGTAGCATAGGCGAAAATGCGGCTCGCTTTACGTTTCTTCAGTTCGTAGGCAATATCCAACATGGATTCACCGGACGAGATGATATCGTCGGCAATGAAAATATCCTTACCCTCCACCGAGTCGCCGAGATACTCGTGCGCAATGATGGGGTTGCGGCCGTTAACAACGTGCGCGTAGTCGCGGCGCTTGTAGAACATACCGAGATCAACGCCCAAGGTGGATGCATAATACATATTGCGGTTCAACGCACCTTCGTCGGGGCTGACGATCATCATGTGCTCGCGATCCGGAATAAGATCGGGATAGCGGCGGAACATGGATTTGAGAACCTGATACGAGGGGATCACGTTATCAAAGCCCATCAGCGGAACGGCATTCTGCACGCGGGGATCGTGTGCGTCAAACGTGATGATATTGGTCACGCCCATGCGTTCAAGCTCCTGCAACGCAACCGCGCAGTCGAGCGATTCGCGGTAGTTGCGGCGATGCTGACGGCCGCCGAACAGGATCGGCATGATCACGTTGATACGGTGTGCTTTACCGCCTGCCGCCTGAATGATACGCTTAAGATCCTGAAAATGATCGTCGGGCGACATACAGTTTTGCTGACCGAAAATGTTGTATTTTACGTTGTAATTACCGACGTCCACCAAAATAAAGAGGTCGTCGCCGCGGATGCTGGACTTGATAAGACCTTTGCCGTCACCGGACGAAAAACGCGGACATTCGGCGGGAATCAGGAACGAATCCTGCGGGACGCCGGCTTTTGCCGCCCAATCGGTAAGATAATAATCGATCTTCGCCGCCAACTCTTCCGTACCGGGCTGAGCGATCATACTAAGCGGTGCGACCTGATTGGGCGCGGAAAAAATGGTTTCACTGGTTAATTTTTCTACCATATTTGCTATCCCCTCGTTTTCATATACTATCTGTTGTAGTTCTATCTTAACACACTTTCCGACAAATGAAAACAAAAACTTTTCATTTCGGTGCAAATTTTTTTATAGCTTTTTCGGTGTATACTATAGACAATGCACAAAAGAATCGGTACAATAGCAAAAAAAGGAGGGATTCGATGAGTTCGTTTGTGACTGCGGAAACGGATAACGAGCGTGAACGCGCATTACTGGTATCGGTAGATACCGGTGAATTTGACGCCGAGATCTCTCTTGACGAACTGGAAGAGCTTGCCGACACGGCCGGTGCCGATGTGCTGGGGCGGGTGCTTCAAAAACGCGAATCGCCCGATAAGGCCACCTGCTTGGGGCAAGGGCGTCTGGAAGAGCTTGCCCTGCTCGCCAACAACACCGAAGCAGATCTGGTCATCTTCGACCGTGAACTGACCGCCACCCAACAGCGCAATTTGGAAGACGCTCTCCCTTGTCGCGTGGTAGACCGCACCATGCTGATTTTAGATATTTTTGCAGGGCGCGCCCGCTCGGCAGAGGGACGCTTACAGGTAGAACTCGCCCAGTTGCAATATCTGTTGCCGCGACTTGCGGGCCAAGGTGTCGCCTTATCTCGTCTCGGCGGCGGTATCGGCACGCACGGCCCCGGCGAAACGAAACTCGAAAGCGATCGCCGTCATATTCGCCGCCGTATCCAATCCATTCGGGAATCGCTCAAAGCCGTCGAACAGCAGCGTATCCAACGGCGCGACCGCCGTCGCAAAGATAACGTGCAAACGGTCGCTATCGTCGGCTATACCAACGCAGGCAAATCCACGCTGATGAATCGATTGACCGATGCAGGGGTGCTCGCCGAGAACAAACTCTTTGCCACGTTGGACACCACCGCCCGCGCGCTCAAATTACCCGACGGGCGTACCATACTTCTTATCGATACCGTCGGGCTCGTGCGGCGTCTGCCGCACCATTTGGTGGATGCCTTCCGCTCCACGCTGGAAGAGGCCGCCGAGGCAGACGTCATTCTCAATTTGTGTGACAGTTCTTCCGAGGATGCCGCCGAACATTTAAGTGTCACGCGGGAACTGCTCGCACAGCTCGGCTGTACCGACCGACCGATCGTCACGGTGTTTAATAAAAGTGATCTGCCCGCCGCCCTGCCGCTGACCGACCGCGACGGCGCGGTCTGCATCAGCGCCGCCACCGGCAGCGGCATCGACGAATTGCTGCAGCGGTTGACCGAAGTATTACCGCCCGACAGACGAAAGGTGAAACTCTTGTTGCCGTTTGACAAAGGCGCACTCGCGGGAGAATGCCGCCGCGAGGGAGCGGTCGAGCATGAGGAATACGTGCCCGAAGGGCTGTCCATGACCGTCACGCTCGGTGCACGATTGTTGGAGCTGACCAAACCTTATCAAACGGAAATATAAAATACTTGCATTTTGTCAAAGCTTGTGTTATTATGATACCCGTTCAAGTGAATATCCGGTTGATGCTTGCAGGAGATGCGGGTTTCCGCTACTGAAGGAGTAACACTCTCAGGTGTCCGATTTCGGATGAGGACTGTAAGCTGACGGAACTTTGGAGAATCCCGTTATAACGGGTGCCGAAGGTGCAAAGCGCGTTATGCGCCAATCTCTCAGGCAAAAGGACAAAGTTTTCTTCCCCTTAAGCGGGGATATGTTGTCTTTTTGCGGATCGCACCACCGTGCGATCCGCTTTTAATTTTTCTGTAGGAGGATGACGATATGGAACTCATCACAAAAATCAACGGGTCGATCAACGGTGTCGTATGGGGCGTATTCGGTCTCGCCCTGCTCATCGGAACCGGCATTCTGATGACCTTGGTCACCAAGGGCTTTCAAGTAGGCCGCCTCGGCCATTGGTGGAAAGAAACCATTGGTAGCATCTTTAAGAAAGACGTTATCTCGCACACTAAAGAGAAGGGTACGATCTCGCCCTTTCAGGCGCTGTGCACCGCTCTTGCCGCTACGGTCGGTACCGGTAACATTGCAGGTGTTGCCGCTGCCATCGCCACCGGTGGTGCGGGTGCCGTTTTCTGGATGTGGGTTGCTGCCTTCTTTGGTATGATGACTAACTTTTCCGAAAACGTGCTGGGCATTTTCTACCGCCGCAAAAACGTAAACGGCGAATGGTCCGGCGGTGCGATGTACTATCTGCGCGACGGTCTCGGCTCAAAGAAACACTGCAAATGGATCGGTTCTGTTTTGGCGGTGCTGTTCTGCCTGTTTACCATGCTGGCTTCGTTTGGTATCGGAAGCATGGGTCAAGTCAATAAGATCGTGGCAAACATCGCCGTCGCTTTTGACGTAAGTGCATTGTCCTCCATTGAAGTGTTCGGCGGCATATCGCTGTATAACCTCATTATCGGTGCCGCGATCATGTTCTTAACCGCTCTGATCACCTTAGGCGGCCTAAAGCGCATCGCCAGCGTCGCCGAGAAGGTCGTGCCCTTTATGGTCGTGCTATTCGTGCTCGGCTCTTTGGTGATCATCGGCATCCACTACCAATCCATTCTGCCCGCCTTCAAAGCCATCTTCGTAAACGCCTTTGCCCCCGAATCTTTTGTGAAAAGCGCCGGCGGCGGTTTGCTCGGCTATGCGGTAGCTACCGCCATTACCCAAGGCTTCAAGCGTGGCGTGTTCTCCAACGAAGCCGGCCTCGGTTCTTCGGTTATGGTGCATTCCAACTCCAATGTCAAAGAACCCGTCAAGCAGGGTATGTGGGGTATCTTTGAAGTGTTCGCCGACACCATGATCGTTTGTACCATGACCGCATTGGTCGTGCTGACCACCGGCGGTCTGGAAGGCGGCGTATTCAACGTCAAAACCGGTGAAATTGCCCAAGGATTGACGGATGCCACGCTCGTAGGCGGCGCCTTCAACAGCGTCTTCTCTTGGGGTGATATCGGTCAAAAATTTATCGCCATCGCCATGTTCCTCTTTGCCTTCACCACCGTGCTTGGCTGGTCACATTACGGCTCTAAGGCTTGGGAATACCTGTTCGGTGCCAAGACCACGGTGATCTTCCGTATCATCCACGTTTGCACTGTCATTTTCGGTGCTGTGCTCACCTCCACCCTGGCATGGGATATCTCCGATACCTTCAACGGTCTGATGATGTTCCCCAACTTGATCGCTGTAGTTGCCCTCTCTCCGTTGGTTGCCAAGATCACCAAAAACTATATCGATCGCAAGCTGCGCGGTAAGGACGTTTCGCCCTTGCTCTCTTACGATCCCGCCATCCAAGCAGAAATGGAAAAACCCGAAGACTAAGATTACATAAAAACAGCCGCCCGATCCTGTGATCGGGCGGCTGTTTTAGGACTTGCTGAAAATTTATAAGAAAGTGAAAAAAGCAGTTGACAATCCCGGAAGGTTGGTGTTATAATAACGACTGCTATATGCGAGGATGCTGGAATAGGCAGACAGGCACGTTTGAGGTGCGTGTGTCGTTGACGTGTGGGTTCAAGTCCCATTCCTCGCACCAAAAAAGCGGTGTACCCAACAGGGTGCGCCGCTTTTTTCGATTTAAAATAATTTTTCAATTTCTATTTGATTTTACAGTGTTATCTGTTATACTAAAGAATAGTACAAAAAACGGAGGATGTGCCATGTGCGGATTTTGCGGATTCACCGGTGACGCGGTCAATCGAGAACAGCTGTTACAACAAATGGCGGATAAGATCACCCATCGCGGCCCCGATTCACAAGGCGTGTATACGGATGAGATCCTCGCCATGGCGTTCCGTCGGCTTTCCATCATTGACCTTGAGGGCGGCAGTCAGCCGATCGAAAATGAAGACGGCTCAAAAGTGCTGATGTTCAACGGCGAGATCTACAACTACCATGAACTGCGCAAAGAATTGCTTGAGGCGGGGCACGTGTTCAAGACCGAAACCGACAGCGAAGTGTTGCTGCACGGGTTTGAGGAATGGGATGCCGATCTTCTCTGTCGCTTACGCGGTATGTTTGCGTTTGCAGTGTGGGACAAGCACACAAAGGAACTGTTTTTGGCGCGCGATTATTTCGGCATCAAGCCGATGCACTATACCCTGCTCCCCGACGGACGGCTCATCTTCGCTTCCGAGATCAAGTGCATCTTGGAGCATCCCGATTATCACAAAGAATTTAACACCGCGGCACTGGATAACTATTTGTCGTTCCAGTATTCGCTGCCGCGCGAAACCTTTTTCAAAGATATTTACTGCCTGCAACCGGCGCACTACCTGCGCTACCGTGACGGCGAAATAACCGAGACCCGTTATTGGGAAGCGACTTTCACCCCCGATGAGAGCATGACCCTCGACGAGGCGGTAGATCAGATCGACGAGGCCTTTACCAATTCGGTGGAAGCGCACCGCATCAGCGACGTCGAGGTCGGTTGTTTCCTTTCCGGCGGAGTGGATTCCTGCTTCGTGGCATCGTATTTCGGCGGGCAAAAGGCCTTTACCGTCGGGTTTGACAACGGTCAACACTACAACGAAACCAATTTCGCCGCCGAGCTTGCCGAAGCGGTAGGAATTGAGCATCACAAGCATCTGATCTCGGAAGAAGAATATTGGGAATCGTTGCCGAAAGTGCAATACGTATTGGATCAGCCGCTTGCCGATCCCGCGTGCGTTGCCTTGTACGCGGTATCGAAACTTGCTTCGCAGTACGTCAAGGTCGTGCTGTCAGGCGAGGGCGCGGACGAGCTGTTCGGCGGCTATCGCATCTACCACGAACCCACCTCCCTTGCCGGTTATCAAAAACTGCCGCGCGGGCTGCGTCGGGCGCTTGCCGCGATCGTGCGCGCGATTCCGTTTGATTTTAAGGGAAAATCCTTTATCAACCGCGGCTCCAAAACCGTGGAAGAACGTTTCATCGGCAACGCGTATATGTTCTCCAAAGAAGAAAAATCCAAATTGCTGAAAAACATCCCCGCCACCGATCCGACCGCACACACCAAGCAATGGTTTGCACGGTGTGAGGGGCTGGACGACGTTACACGGATGCAATATGTGGACATCAACCGTTGGATGGTAGGCGATATTCTCCTCAAAGCCGACCGCATGAGTATGGCGCATTCGCTTGAACTGCGCGTGCCGTTTTTGGACAGACGGGTATTTGAAGTCGCCTCGCGCATCCCCACGAAGCACCGCATCGGCGGCGGCACCACAAAACACGCCCTCCGTCTTGCCGCAAAGCGCCATATTCCCGAAAAGGATACCGCGCGTCCGAAACTCGGATTCCCCGTTCCCGTGCGGGTATGGCTGCGCAAGGAAACGTATTACAACAAGGTCAAAGACGCGTTCCTCAGCGCCGATGCCGAACGCTTTTTCAACACCGACGTGCTGGTACGGTTTTTGGACGAGCATTACACCGGCAAGCGGGATAACAGCCGCAAGATCTGGACGGTTTATATGTTCCTTGTCTGGTATCATCTGTATTTCGGCAACTAAGAAAAGCCGCCCTATGCGCAATTTGATGCATAGGGCGGCTTCTTGCCGCTATCGGTCGAAGGGGTTGACAAATCGCAAAAATGCGGTTATACTGCCTAAAGTCGTGACACTTTCACGGCTTTGGAGGTACAGATGAAACAACAACTGCTTGACTGTTTGGCTTTTTTCAAACGACATGCAGCCGTTTGCATCGCCACAGGACTCTCGGTGTTATCGGTACTGATGCTGCTCCTTATGACACTGTCACTGCAGTCTGTCACCGTTAACGATGACGGAAAAGCATTGACCGTGCTGACGTTCAGTAACGATCACGAAAGCGTTTTAGCAAGTGCCGGCATCACGTTGCAGCCGCAAGATGTGGTCACCGCATCCGAATCCGAAATTGAGATCAACCGTGCCTTTCATGTCACTGTAGCCATAGACGGCGGTGACTCCACTACACTGTGCGTAACCGAAGGCACCGTTGCCGACGCACTCAAAAGGGCAAAGATCAATACCGTCACACACACGTTGACCGGGTACGCACCGGAGGATATGCTCACCGCCAACATGGTGATCACCGTAAAGCCCCTGGAAAACGTCACCCGCACCGAAACGGAAGCGATCGCACACGAAACCGTGCTCACCTTTTCCGATGAAATGCCTGCGGGAAGCCGTTCGACACAACAAACAGGTGTCGCAGGTGAAAAAGCGGTCGTCTACCGCGATTATTTCAAAGACGGCAAGCTGATTGAAACCGAGATCGTCAGTGAAACCGTAACCAAAGAACCGATCACCGAACTCGCAACCGTCGGCAAAGGCGCGCTGTCCACTCCGCCGGAAGCACTCTCCATTGATGCAAACGGTATCCCACTGAAATACAAGCAAGTATTGACCGGCACGGCTTGTGCCTACACCGCAGGGGAAGGTGCTCGCACCGCAACGGGAACGATTCCCGCAATTGGCACGGTGGCAGTCAATCCGAAAATCATCCCCTATGGTTCGAAGCTTTTCATTGTATCGCAGAACGGCTACGTATACGGCTACGGTGTAGCAAGTGACACCGGCGGCGGATTGCTTAAAAATTACATTTTGGTGGATTTATACATGGATACGATCGAAGACTGCCGGCAGTTTGGATCACAACAAGTGAACGTCTATATATTAGAATGATAAAAGCGCTTCCCGCTACCGTCGGGGAGCGCTTTTATGCGATTTGCAAAACAATTCGCGAAAACCGATATACAGCAGAAGCACCCCGAAAGCGCGCCGCAAAAGACTCGTATCCATCCCGCTTGCCAAAAAAGCGGCAAGTGCCGAAGTGATAACCCCCGCCGCCGAACACCATATCACCGCTTTCCATTCCACGCGTCGATTTCGGATATGCGAAATGAGAGCAGTGGGTGCACAACACAAAAAATACAGCAGATTAATTCCGCCGGCGGTATACTGTTCCACCGCGGCAAAAGTCGTCAGATAAACAATGAGCAGCGATCCGCCGCCGATCCCGAACCCGCTGATAACGCCCGCAACAAGCCCTACCGCTATGGCAAGTGCGATCTTCACAACAACAGCACCGCCCTTATCCCGCCGTATAGCAATAAAATACCGAACAAACGGCGCAAGAGTGTTGCCGACATGTTTTTAAAGAAAAAGCCCGACACCACACCGCCTGCGGCACCGCCTATCAGATACGGCCAAGCCAATTGAAAATCCAAGCCGCCACGCATCCAAAACACAACAAGTGACACCAAGGACAGCGGTACGATGATCGCAATTGAAGTGGCAAACGCGTGCTTTTGCTCCATACCGCTCCACGAGGTCAAAAGCGGCACCAAAAACAAACCGCCGCCGGAGCCGAACAACCCGTTCGCCGCACCCGCCAGCGCACCTGTCACCAGATATTTAACGGTCAGTTTCATGAGAGCACCCCCATTTTGAGTTAGGGTGTGCACTCAAACGCAAAATATGCGTTACGGCAAACGAGACACGTGATGCCGAAGATAAAACAGTGACAAAACCATCATTTCCATTTCGTCGCGATCACGCAACCCTGCATACCAGAACTGTCTGTAGAGCTTACTGTCTTCGGAAAGCAGTTCCGGTCGGGAACGCAGTATTTCGCGCCACTCCTCCGGAACGGGATCCGTATACTCTCTGCAAAGAAACTCCTCGGTTTTGTCTTCTCCCATTCTGCCTTCCAGCAAACCAAGACAGAGATCGATCTCTTGAAACAAATCTATTTTTCTCATTTTATTCACCACCAATTAGTATTACTTTATGCTACTTAGTATGAAATGTCAATATTTTATCGCTTTATATCGCATAATAGTACTGAGGTGAAGTATATGAAACCGCTTAAAGAACGACTCAGCATTACCTTAGACGGCGATATTATCGAAAAAATCAAGATCTTAGCCGAAGAACAGGATCGCTCCGTATCCCAGTACATCAATTTGGTCTTAAAAAGCCATTTGAAACGAGTCGATGAAAAGAACGCCAAAAAAGCATAACAATAATCCCCCCGCACACACATAGCGGTGGGATTTCATTTTCGGGCAAAGCCCTAATACTACTGGCTGCGCTGGGGTGCGCTTTTATCAAGTCGGAGGCCAAGCGGTCTTAGGAAGACAACTCTGCCTTTCAACTCCTTGGCTCACAGAACGACATGGCTACGATCCGACTTATAATCCCCCCGCACACACATAGCGGTGGGATTTCATTTTCGGGCAAAGCCCTAATACTACTGGCTGCGCTGGGGTGCGCTTTTATC
>JAZNRA010000136.1:0-2445 GCA_045590415.1 Acutalibacteraceae bacterium
CTGTGATCGCCCGATCACAGCGGGCTTTCCGCTTAACTTGACAAATTGCCGTTTTTTTGCTATACTATATGAAATTGTGACATCATTTGCAAGTTCAAATTCGGAGGTATGCCCATGGCAACAATGTTTTCCGCGAAACGGCACAGCCGCCTGTTCGGTCTGCCGCTGTCGCTGACGCATTACGTCATCGACGGCGAATCGTTATCCGAGCAAACCGGTCTGTTTTCCGTAACCGCAAAGGCGGTATCTCTGTCACAGATTCGGAATATGGTGATAGTACGGTCGGCTTTTGAAAAGCTGTGCGGTCTGTCCACTATACACGTGGCAACCTCTGATCCGGCAATTCCGGAATTTATTGTGCACAGTATCCGTGACGGTGATGCCTTTGCCGCTGTGTTACAAAAAGCCATCGACGCTGCTTCGTGCCTGCGGCAATCGGCAACGGAGTAACGTTAATTTGATAGTGAGGACGGGAAAGTATGGAACCGAAAAAAAGACGCTTTGGCGACCGTAAAGACGGCTGGCGCCTGCGCCACACGCAATCCGTATTCGCGGTAATGCCTCATTTGATGAAACGTCGTTCGGACTCGCAGGTCTTTTTCGACGAGGAGATCGACATCGAATACCTTGAAAAATACGTCCGTACCATGCGCAAAGAACACGATATGCCGAATTTTTCGTTGTATCACGTGTTTATCGCGGCGATTGTGCGTATGTTTGTGTTGCGCCCGCGTTTGAATCGGTTTGTTATGAACGGTAAGACCTTCGCGCGCAACCGCTTAACCTCCTCCATGACGGCAAAACGCAGTCTGTCAAAGGATGCAGAGGAAGCCACCATCAAGCCCCGCTTTGAGAAAGCGGATACCATCTTTGACGTGTATAACCGCGTGAACGATGCGATGGAAAAGGAAGTCAAAACCACCGACGTGGAAAACAGCACGGATATTGCGGCGCGTATTCTAAACACGCTCCCCGCTTGGCTTGTACGCGCGTTTGTGAATTTCATTATTTTTATGGATCACCGCGGATGGATGAACAAGTTTATCAACGATATTAGCCCGTTCCACACGTCGTTTTATATCACCGACGTCGGCTCGATCGGTATTCAGCCGATCTATCATCATTTGTATGATTTCGGTACCACCTCGGTATTCGTGGCGATCGGTAAAAAGTCGATCGTTCCCGTTGCGGCGGCTGACGGCACCATCACCACCAAAAAGGTTGTGCGCGTGAAGCTGGTATTGGATGAGCGCATTTGCGACGGACATTATTACGCGGAATCGTTCCGTATGCTCCGCCGTTTGTTAAAACATCCCGAACAGTTGGAAGTTCCGCCCACGGAATTCCCCGAGGATGAATGGATCTGATCAAAAGGGGCTGTGTTCCGATGAACACAGCCCCTTTTTTCTTGGGATGTATGGTTGACAAACCTTTTTAAAAAAGATATACTTTTAGATGTATATCCATTTGAAAGAAAGCAGGGTTATTATGAGCGATTATCGTGCAGAAACGCTTTGTATTCAGGGCGGCTATCAGCCGCAAAACGGTGAGCCGCGCGTGCTCCCCATCTATCAAAGCACCACATATAAATACGATTCGTCCGAGCATCTCGGCAAACTGTTTGATCTGGAAGCACCCGGCCACATGTATACCCGCATCTCCAACCCCACCGTCGCGGCGGTTGAAGATAAGATCGCCGCGTTAGAGGGCGGCGTGGGTGCGATGTGTACCTCGTCCGGTCAGGCGGCGTCGCTGATGGCGATCTTCAACATCACCCGTGCGGGACAGAACTTCGTGAGCTTGTCCACCATCTACGGCGGCACCACCAATCTGTTCGCCGTGACCATGAAGCGCATGGGTATTGAAGTGCGGTTTTTAACCCCCGACATGACCGACGAGCAGGCGGATGCGTTGTTTGACGAAAATACGCGGCTCGTATTCGGCGAGACCATCGCCAATCCCGCCTTAAACGTGTTGGATATTGAGCGGTACGCGGCACTCGCCCACCGTCACGGCGTGCCGCTGATCGTGGATAACACCTTCGCCACCCCCGTTTTGTGCCGTCCGTTTGAGTACGGCGCGGATATCGTGATGCATTCCACCACCAAGTATTTGGACGGGCACGCCGCGGTGGTCGGGGGTGTGATCGGGGACAGCGGTAACTTCGATTGGGCGGCATCCGGCAAGTATCCGGAGCTGACCACCCCCGACGACTCCTACCACGGCGTGGTCTACACCGAGTCCTTCGGCCCTGCCGCCTACGTCACCAAGGCCAGAGTCCAGATGCTCCGCGACATGGGCAACACCATGTCCCCCATGGCGGCGTTCCTGCTCAATCTCGGACTGGACACTCTGGCTCTGCGCATGGAGCGTCATTCGGAAAACGCCTTGACCGTTGCCAAGTTCCTGCAAGACCACGAGTGTGTGGACTGGGTCAGCTATCCT
>JAZNRA010000137.1:0-1810 GCA_045590415.1 Acutalibacteraceae bacterium
AAAAATCCCGTATCAAACTTTATTTGAGGTAAGAGTGAAGAGGTAAGAAGTAAAAAGTAAAATCCCGCCCACTTGCGTGAACGGGATTTTTTGGAGGCGACACCCGGATTTGAACCGGGGAATCAGGGTTTTGCAGACCCATGCCTTACCACTTGGCTATGTCGCCATGGATGAAAAAAGCGTCTTACGACGCTTTTTTCGGTTGGAGCGGCTTACGAGGCTCGAACTCGCTACCTCCACCTTGGCAAGGTGGCGCTCTACCAGATGAGCTAAAGCCGCAAAATGGTGCCTCCGATCGGAATCGAACCAATGACACGGGGATTTTCAGTCCCCTGCTCTACCGACTGAGCTACAGAGGCAAATATGGCGACCCGGAACGGGCTCGAACCGTCGACCTCTAGCGTGACAGGCTAGCGTTCTAACCAGCTGAACTACCGGGCCATATTTGGTGGAAACAACAGGGCTCGAACCTGTGACCCCCTGCTTGTAAGGCAGGTGCTCTACCAGCTGAGCTATGCTTCCGTGAAGCGTCGCCGTCACTAGCGACGCCATCTATCATACTACATAGGTTGCGAATTGTCAACTGAAATTTTCAACTTTTTTAAAAAACTTATTTTCTTTCTGCAATGATCCGTTCAATATCCGCCGTGGTAAACGTATAAACGCTGTCGCAAAAGCTGCAGGTCGTTTCCACGTTGCCGTTTTCGTCCGGCAGGGTGCGCAGCTCGTCATCCTTCATCGCCGCTAAGGCACCCGTCACCTTTTCGCGTGAGCAGGTGCAACGGTATTCCGGCTCATAGGTATCAATAATATCAAACGAGAAGCCGTCCAGCGCCTTTTCGAGAATATCCTGCGGTGTCAAACCTTCGGACAACATCGCGGTCATCGGCGGCAATGCTGCGATCGCTTTTTCCAGCTTATCGATGACCTCATCGGGGCAAAACGGCAACAACTGTATGATCAGACCGCCCGCCGCCTTGACGGACAGATCGGGATTGACCAACACACCAAGGGCGCATACGGTCGGGATCTGCTCACTGCCCGCAAAGTATGAGGTGATATCCTCGGCAAGCTCGCCCGATACAAGCGGCGTACATCCTACATACGGCTCGGGAGCGCCGGTATCACGCAAGACGTATAACAATCCGTCCGTACCGACCGCGCCGCTGACGTCCAGCTTGCCGTTGGGCTTTAAGGGAATCTCCACCACCGGATTCTGCGCATAACCGCGCACGTTCCCCCTACCGTCCGACACGACCAACAGTTGACCTGCAGGACCGCCGCCATTGACTTTTAACGTGACCGAATCCTCGGTGTTTTTCAACATGATACCCATCAGCGAGCCCGCCGTTAACAAACGGCCGAGCGCCGCCGTGACGACCGCAGACGGTTTGTGGATCTGTTCGGCGCGTGCCACGATATCGGTTGCATCCATGGCGATCGCCATGACCGTTGCATCGGTCGTCAAACAGCGTATTGCTTTACCCATTATATGATTCTCCCTAAGATTTATTCTCCAAGCTTTGCCTGCTCCACCGTGCGGGTGTTACGGGCAACGAACACCATACGTTCGCAGGTATCCTGCGGTGCGTCGGTGGTCATATCCTCGTACACCGCCACGGTTTCCCAACCGTTGTCTGAAAGCAAGTTGCGCAAGGTGCGCTCGGAATACGCGCGCTCACGCACCGTATCTTGATACCGTTCATACGAGCCGTCCGCTTCTTCCGTGAAAAAGTCAAGCAGCATCGACACCTCGTGCGTGCGCTGCAAATATCGATTGCGCCACACGCACATAAGCCCCGGTTGTTCG
>JAZNRA010000138.1:0-16874 GCA_045590415.1 Acutalibacteraceae bacterium
CTCCTTGGCTCACAGAACGACATGGCTACGATCCGACTTAGTATTCCCGAAACACCAATAGAAAAAGCAGGTTAAAACAGAAAGGACGGACAGCCGAAACTGTCCGTCCTAACCTGAGCCACCGCCTTACGCTAAAAAATCCTTATGAGAAGTAGCGTAAAGGGCGGTTCTTTGTTTTTACATATTCATTTTACCCAAGCAGCACGTCGCTGACGAGCATCACGCAAAAACCGATAAGCAAGGAATACGTCGCGCCGCGCTCGCTACCGTGCGCATGCGTTTCAAGAATCATTTCGTCACTTACCACATACAGCATCGTACCGCCTGCAAACGCAAGAGCAAACGGCAAGATAAAGGAGGCAACACTCACTGCACAATAGCCGAGCAACGTACCGACCACTTCCACCAAGCCGGTAATTAACGCGCTTACGAACACTTTACGCGGTGAGATGCCCGCTGCTAACATCGGACCGATAATGACAACCCCTTCGGGGATGTTCTGCAAGGCAATGCCACCTGCAATGAGAAATGCCTGCGACGTATCACCGGAACCAAAGCCAACGCCTGCCGCAATTCCTTCCGGTAAGTTGTGGATGGCAATCGCCAAGACAAACAGCAACACACGATTCAAGTTCTTGTTGGGGTGTTTTTCGCTGTCCACACCCGCCAATTTATGCAAGTGCGGCACGATATGATCAATCAAGTTAAGGCAAACCGCACCCACAAAAATACCTACGATGGTAATCAGGAGCGCCATCCACCCACCGCCGCCATATTCAATCGACGGCAAAATAAGTCCCAACACAGCCGCTGCGAGCATCACGCCCGCCGCAAAAGACAAAATAATGTCCGAAAATTTATGCGAAAGCTTTTTAAATGCAAATCCGATCAGCGCGCCCATGACGGTCGCACCGCCGACACCGAGTGCCGTTATCAATACCAATTCCATGTTCTTTTTACTCCCACAAACACACGGGAAGCCGAAACGGCTTCCCGTGTGAACGTTTTACACTTCGCTGAAATTATCCTTGCCAACGCCGCAGAGAGGGCAGACAAAATCGTCCGGCAGATCTTCAAATTTCGTGCCGGGCGCGATACCGTTATCCGGATCGCCGACCGCCTCGTCATACTCCCAACCACATATGTCACATACATACTTTTTCATAACAAAACGCCTCCTAAATTATTATAATACCAGCGACGGAGCGCTGTAAATTCTGGCAGCCAGTTCCTGGTTTAACATATACAAACTCTTGGGATCGGAACCGAACAAGTCCATTTTGGTGATCAAATCGTTCGCATTGGTTTCTTCCTCGCCCTGTTCCTTAACGAACCAATCCAAAAACTGCATCGTACGGAAATCGCGCACGTCGTAGGCGGCACCGTAAATATCGTTGATGAGCGAGGTAACGTATTTTTCGTGCTCAAGACCTGCTTTGAGCACCTCCATATGCTCAGAAAACACCTTATCCGGTTTCGCAATTGCTTCCAATGTTACCGGCACATCCTCGTTTTGCAGATAGGTGTAGAACAGCATGGCGTGGTCACGTTCCTCTTGCGCTTGGATCATATACCAATTCGCAAAGCCGTCCAAACCTTTTGCTTTAAAATAATTTGAAAAATCCAGATATAAATACGCGGAATAAAATTCCTTGTTAATCTGCTGATTTAACAGCTCGTGTACTTTGGCGTCCATTGTCATATCCTCCGTGTTAGATTTCTGTTTTCCATAAGCCGTGCAGATTGCAATACGCATAAACCGCCAACGGCTTTTCATCAGCAAGGGCAAAGGTAACAATCGGATCCGCCCCTACTTTGAGACATTTGCGTTGGCCGCCACGGTCAGTTTGCAAATACACCCACACAATGCTGTGTTCCTCGGTCATCGGATGAGATACCGAACCAACTGTCACCACAACAGCGTCTTTTTTTACTTCAACGACCGGAAGATGTTTTTCCGCACTTGCTTCTACCGTTCCCGGTTCCAGCTTGGTCATTTTTTGACCACAGCACATCATGGGGACACCCGCATCGTGAATCATGCCAATCAGATTTCCGCAATGCTCACAAACAAAGAATCTCGTCTCACACATACTGTTTTCCTCCGTTTATTGAATTTTTTCAAAATCGGCAGCACCGTGTTTACACAACGGACAAATGAAATCCTCGGGCAGTTCCTCGCCCTCGTAAACGTAACCGCAGATCTTACACACAAATCCTTTTTTGCCCTCCGTTTCCGGCTTCGGTTTCACGTTGGCGTGGTAATAGGCGTAGGTCATGGTATCCCGATCGGACAACACCCGCGCTTCAGTTACCGAGCAGATGAACATTCCGTGCGTATCAAGATCGACGTACTGTTCAACTTTGAGCGACATGAACGAGTTGATATAGCGCGGCAAAAATACCAGACCGTTATCCGAACGCAGCGGCTCACAGTTTTCAAATTTGTCGACGTTTCGACCGCTGACAAAACCAAACGCTTCAAACACCGAGAACGGCGCATCCACCGTCAGGCAGTTGATGTTCATTTTACCCGTCTGCTTGATGATGTGATGCGAATAGTTTGCTTTGTTAATGGTAACGGCAATACGGTTAGGCGCATCGGTCACCTGCGTAACGGTGTTAACGATCAGACCGTTATCTTTTTTGCCGTCGTTCGACGTCACCACGTACAAACCGTAACCGATCTTAAACAGCGCCGTCAAATCGTTTTTGTTGGCAGTTTGATCCTGCTGTGCCAAATATTCACGACACAGTTCCTCGGCTAACGCATCCAACTGCGCCGCACTTTCATCGTTCAATGCCGATAAAATTTTAACGGTAGTATCGGTAAACGTAATATTTTTGCTGTTAGAGAGCATTTCGCGCATGACCTTGGCGGCGAGCGGCGCCCAGCTTCCGTTTTCGATAAGGGCAACCGTGCGATTGCTGTAATTGCGCTCGGTCAGGTGATGGATAAACTCCCGCATAAACGGAAAGATCTCCGCGTTATAGGTGGTGGTTGCCAACACCAGTTTGCTGTAACGGAACGCGTCTTCCACCGCCTCCGCCATATCGCAACGGGCAAGATCGTTGACGACCACTTTCGGGCAACCGTTGGCCTTGAGTTTTTCCGCCAGTTTTAGCACAGCTTTTTTGGTATTGCCGTACACCGAAGTATAGGCGATCACGATACCTTCTTCTTCGGGCTGATAACTTGACCAGGTGTTATACAATCCAAGGTAATACCCGAGATTTTCTTTGAGAACGGGACCGTGAAGCGGGCAAATCGTTTGGATATCCAATCCCGCCGCTTTTTTAAGAAGATTTTGCACCTGTGCGCCGTATTTTCCAACGATACCGATATAATACCGTCTGGCTTCACACGCCCAATCTTCCTCCACGTCCAGCGCGCCGAACTTGCCGAAACCGTCTGCAGAGAACAGCACTTTATCCGTGCTGTCATACGTCACGATAACCTCGGGCCAGTGTACCATCGGCGCGGTCACAAAGGTAAGTTCGTGCTTGCCGAGCGACAGGGTATCCCCCTCGCCCACGATGATCTGACGATCGGCAAAATCCGTGCCGAAAAAGTTTTTCATCATCACGAATGCTTTTGCCGACGACACGATGCGCGCAGCGGGATACGCTTTGACAAAGTTGGCAATGTTCGCCGAATGATCGGGCTCCATATGTTGGACGATCAGATAATCGGGCTGTCTGTTGCCAAGAACGCTTTGTAAATTATCCAGCCATTCGTGCGTGAAATTGGCATCTACCGTATCCAAAACGGCAATTTTTTCATCAATAATGGCATAGGAGTTATACGCCATACCGTTCGGGACGGTATACTGTCCCTCAAATAGGTCTATCTTATGATCGTTAACGCCGACGTAGCGAATGTCGTTTGTAATAAACATACCTATCACCTCTTGTGATAGTGTACCATAGTTTGCCGCGTTTTACAACACACCGCATAAAGTTTTTACGGCTGTTTTAACGCATCGGGACCGAAGCTGACGGGCAACAGTTCGCCGAGTGTCATGGTTTTCACCGTGCTTTCGGTAACTAAATAAATTTCGAAATCATCGTCACAAAACTCGCGCATAACTTGTCGGCAAATGCCGCACGGCGAAACGAGAGTATCGGTAAGCGTTCCGTTTTTGCCGCCGCAAACGGCAATAGCGGTAAACGCTTTCTTCCCATCGCTGATCGCTTTGAAAAACGCCGTGCGTTCTGCACAGTTGGTAGCACCGTAGCCCGCGTTTTCGATGTTACAACCGGTATAAACGGAGCCGTCCGCGCACAAAAGTGCAGCGCCCACACAAAACTCCGAATACGGTGCATACGCGTTCATCATGGCCTGTTTCGCGGCGGCTGCCAGTTTTTCTTTCACAGGAGATTCACCCCTTCTGTTTTGTATTCCACGTTAAGAAAAGCACATACCGTCGCAGCAACGTCGGCAAAGGTCGTGCGCGTTCCCAAATCGTGCGGTGTGATTCCATTTCCATACAGTAATAACGGTACGTATTCGCGGGTATGATCGGTGCTGACGTCACCCGGATCACAACCGTGATCAGCAGTAATGACCAGCAGATCTTCTGCTTGCAACTGCTTTAAAAAGCCGCCGAGCCAACAATCAAACGCATTCAGCGCCTCGGTATACCCGTCCGCGTTGTTGCGGTGTCCGTATACCATATCAAAATCCACCAGATTGGTAAAGCAAAGCCCCTCAAAGGATCGCTTGGCGGCATCAAGAGTTGCCTGCATTCCCTCGTCATTTCCGTGTGTGAGAATCGTTTCGGTAACACCGCACCCTGCAAAAATATCGGTGATCTTGCCAACTGCGACCACCGCTTTACCAGCCGCTTTCAAGGCATCCAACATGGTATCCTTTTGCGGTTGTAACGAAAAATCATGGCGGTTTGCCGTACGCGTATACGCACCGTTCTGCCCCACAAACGGGCGGGCGATCACCCGTCCCACCGCATGCTCACCGCACAACAATTTTCGCGCCGCACGGCAATAGTCATACAAGGTTTCGATCGGTACAACGTCCTCGTGCGCGGCAATTTGAAATACGCTGTCCGCCGAGGTATACACGATAAGGTCTCCCGTTTTAACGTGCTCATCCCCGTAATCACGGATGACCTCCGTCCCCGAATACGGTTTGTTACACAAAACACCCCGCCCGGTGAGTTTTTTAAATTGTTCAATAATATCCTCGGGGAATCCGTTGGGATAGGTCGGCATGGGGGTATCGGATACCAGCCCTGCAATCTCCCAATGACCGGTGGTGGTATCCTTACCGTTAGAGCGTTCCGCCATGCGGCCGTACGCAGCAAGCGGGGTTTGTTCGCCGCCCAAAAACTCAAGACCCGCAATATTACCAAGTCCCATTTCTTTGAGCGTCGGTATGTGCAGTCCCCCTGTTTGGTAACAGCTTTTCAGCGTATGCGCACCCGCATCGCCAAACAAAGCGGCGTCCGGCATAGCACCTGCACCTACGCTGTCCAATACGATTAAGAATACACGCTTCATTACGCCTGTTCCTTTGCAAGTTTAATCAGTCGGCTGGTCCCGAGCCGATGTGCGCCCAAGTTTAAAAAATCCTCCGCATCCTGCACGGTGGCGATCCCTCCCGCCGCCTTGATCTTGACGTGCGGTGCCACGTGAGCGGCGAAAAGCGCCACGTCCTCACGTATGGCACCCGCCTTGGAAAAACCGGTCGAGGTCTTGATATAGTCTGCACCTGATTGCGATACAATATCGCACATAACTACTTTTTCTTCTTCGGTAAGCAAGCAGGTTTCAATGATAACTTTGAGTAATTTGCCGCGACAAGCAGCTTTCACCGCTTTGATCTCCGCTAAAATATCGTTGTAACGGCGGTCGCGAAGCCACCCGATATTGATCACCATATCGATCTCGTCAGCACCGTTTTGTACCGCATCCTCGGTTTCAAATACTTTGACGGCTGTGGTACTGTATCCGTTCGGAAAGCCGATCACCGTACAAATGGGCAAGCGTTCACCAACATAGAGCTTTGCCCGCCGCACAAACGAGGCGGGAATGCATACTGACGCCGTGCCGTACTGCATCCCGTCATCGCAAAGCGCTTGTATTTGATCCCACGTTGCGTCCTGCGCCAACAAGGTATGATCCACTTTTGATAAAATATCCTGCAATGTCAAGGTCATCACTCCTCATAAGAGTATCGTATCACAGACGATTTTAAAACGCAAGGAAAGGAACGAATTTCAATGGTGGCAATGATGGTGGACGGGTCCCCGATGAATGCGACAATTTTCTTCGTCACAGTGTTCATTTTCAGTTTCCAGTTCCAGCGTCGCGTGAATGATACCGCAATGGTATAATTCCTCCCGCACGGCTTTTTTTACGGCGACAGGGTCGCCGTTAGCAACCACGTGCAGCGTGGCATAATGACTGTTGCCGTCCATGCTCCAAACGTGCAGATGATGGACGTTCACAACACCGTCGGTTTCTTTTACGCGGTGTTCAATCGCGTCAAGATCAACATCCCTTGGTATCTTTAACAGGAACAAATCGAGAGATGCTTTTAAGTGTGAAAACGCATGAACGAAAATATAAACGGCAACGCAGATAGATAAAATCGGGTCGATATAGACAAAATCGGTGAAGCGCATCACGATGGCGCCGACCAAAACGACAGCCCAACCTAAAACGTCTTCCAGCATATGCAGATTGACGGCTTTTTGGTTTAACGACTCGCCGTCACGGGTGAAATACGCCGCCAAGGAGTTGACGGCGACTCCGATCACCGCTAAAACGATCATGCCGTCATAATGAACTTTTTGCGGCTCCGACAAGCGGTTGACGGCGTTCATTGTCACCAAAACAGAACCGATGAGCAAAAGGCAGGTGGTAATCACACTCCCGATCACCGAGTATCGCAAATAACCGTAGGTATACGTCTTGTCGGGTTGCTTTCCGCTTTTCTTTTCTAAAATATATGAAATACCGATACCGATCGCATCTCCCATATCGTGAACGGAATCAGATAAGATCGCTACGCTGTTCGTAAAAATTCCACCTAAAAGCTCAAGCAAGGAAAAGGCGAAATTTAAAAGAAAAGCAATTAAAATATTCTTTTCACTTTTCATTTACCTTCTCCTCCGCATGTATAAGACTAATGCTCAAAAGCTCGGTCACGTGATCGTCATCGAGTGAATATACAACTTGTTTACCCTTGCGTTCACACATAACAACACCCGCCTTTTTCATGGCGTTTAGCTGATGAGAAACCGACGACTTGGTCATAGAAAGAACGTTGGCCAAATCGCAAACGCACAGAGGTGCTTCTTTTAGCGCGAGCAAAATTTTACAACGCGTATGATCTCCGAGAATACCGAAAAAATCGGAAAGCGCTTTTATGGTCACCTGCTCGGGAATCGCATTTTTCGTTTTTGCCACCAGTTCTTCATTAAGGGCGTGGCAATCGCATATGTATGTGTTTTTAGGCATGGCAGATCTCCTTCATTTATTAGCAGCAGGTTTTATTATAGTTGAATATCTATTCAACTGTCAAGTCTTTTTTAACACGCTGATTTTGCTGCGTCCTGATTAAAAGTCAGGTTGCCGTTTACAGCGTCCCCTTTTTGCTCGCTGCATCTCGCACCGCGAGCGCTCGCAAACGCGCCCACCGAAGTCGGTATCGCACCTGACTTTGCAAAGTCTTTGCCTCGACTCCTCTGCACATAAAAAACAAGCGTTGCGCATCTGCGCAACGCTTGTTTTTGGTGATCCATCGGGGACTCGAACCCCGGACACCCTGATTAAAAGTCAGGTGCTCTACCGACTGAGCTAATGAATCGTGCTATGCTATTATATATAACTCATCCCGAATTGTCAAGGAAAATTTTGATTCTTTCCTTGACAATTCGAAGAATACTGTTATCTTGTGCGGATCCTGCTCAAAAATTCATCAAAATAGGCGGGTAAATCGCTTTCAAACTCCAAATATTCGCCCGTGACGGGGTGCACAAACCCGATCGTTTTTGCGTGCAGGCACTGCCCGTTTAGTCCCGACGGCTGTTTGGTACCGCCGTACACGGTGTCCCCCGCAACGGGATGACCGAGATAGGCCATGTGCACACGGATCTGGTGCGTTCTGCCGGTTTCCAATTGCAAGCGCACGTGCGAATAACCGGTGAACTCCTCCAACACGCGATAATGCGTAACCGCCGGTTTGGAGTTGCGGTCGATGACGGTCATTTTTTTTCGATTGGTCGGATGCCGACCGATCGGCGCATTCACCGTACCTTCCTGCTCGCGTAGGCGGCCCACGATCACCGCCTCATATATACGCGTAAAGCTGTGTTCTTTGATCTGCTCTGCCAATCCTTGATGGGCTTTGTCGTTTTTGGCAACGATCAGCAAGCCACTGGTATCTTTATCAATACGGTGTACAATGCCCGGACGCATCACACCGTTGATGCCGGACAAGCTGTCGGGACAATGATGCAACAACGCGTTAACGAGCGTACCGTCCGGATTACCTGCCGCCGGGTGCACGACCATGCCTTTCGGTTTGTTGACGACCAACAGATCGGTATCCTCATACACAATATCGAGCGGAATGTCCTGTGCCACCGCTTCACACGGTTCCAAATCGGGTAGTTCCACCATCAGTTCCTCGCCACCGGCAAGCCGCGTACTTTTGGTAAGCTTGGCGCCGTTAGAAGCCGTAACAAACCCCTGCTCCAGCAAATGCTGTGCCGCCGACCGCGTGATAGTAAGAGAGCGGGACAGGACCGTATCGATCCTGTCCCCGCGATGTTCAGTTGGTACGATCAGTTGAACCGTCTTCATGGGTCTCCTCCGTTTTGCCTGCGATAGGGACCTTTTTGTCGTCATAGATAAATAAGAAAAACACCAAGAGCAGTACCGAACCGATAACGACGTAACAATCGGCTACGTTAAACACCGGAAACTCAAAAAACAATACCTTGATAAAATCCACCACGTAACCGTGGATCAATCGGTCAATGAAATTACCGATACCGCCAGCCACAATGAGCGTGGCACTGATGTTAAACATCAGATATTTACGAAAACTACCGAATAAAAGCAACGCGAGAATCGCCGCCATGACCGCACCGGTAAGGATCAAAAACAACCAACGTTGCCCTTGCAGAATACCAAATGCGGCACCGGTGTTTTCCACATACGCGAGTCCTAACAACTTGGGAATAACGGTGATAGTTTCGGCATTTTTCAAGCTGAGAACCGCCAGCCATTTCGTCAGCTGATCAACACTGACAAGTGCAGCGGTAATCGCCAGTATCATAAATTGGAACATACCGTTCCCCCTTCAACAATCCGTTAAACACCGGTTAACGTACACGGATATTACTTGTTCAGTATTGCCGCACAGCGAGCACATAATCCGGCCGCTTCGCCGTCGGCTTTCACCGTATCGCTATACGCCCAGCAACGGCAGCATTTTTCGCCGTCTGCGTGCGCGACCGATACCGAAAGTCCCGCAAAATCACCCGTAAAGTCGCCGGTTCCGTCTTCACGGATTTCCACCTGCGATACGATCAGAACCGTCTTAAGCAGATCCTCGATGCTCTTGACAAAAGCAAGCGTTTCACCGTTGCAGAACAGCGTGACCTTGGCATCCAACGAGCCGCCGATTACCTTTGCGGTACGGGCGGCCTCTAATGCCTTTTGCACGTCGTCACGCAGGGCGTGGATACGGTTCCATTTTTCTTCAAACGCCGCGTCTGCCGCAACGGCTTCCGCCTTCGGCATGTCGTTGAGCAATACCGAACGGGCGTCGTCGCCTTCCGCGTGCGGCATGAAGGACCAAATCTCCTCCGAAGTAAACGCCAGGATCGGGGCAAGCAACCGCGTGAGCGCGTTCAGGATGCGATACATCGCAGTCTGAGCAGCGCGACGATCAACACCGTCCGTTGCCTCCACGTACAAACGATCTTTCAGCACATCCAGATAGAAGTTGGAGAGATCCACGACGCAGAAGTGATGGATCGTATGGAACGCATCATGGAATTCGAACGCTTTATACGAAACGTCCACCTGCTCGATGACCTGATTCAAGCGCAACAGCGCCCAACGGTCAATGTCGTGCAGTTTATCATCCGATACGCTATCCTTGGCGGGATCAAAATCGTGGATGTTACCGAGGATATACCGCGCGGTGTTACGCACCTTGCGATATGCTTCGGACAACTGTTTCAAGATGTCTTTGGACAAGCGCACGTCTACGCGGTAGTCGAGCGATGCCACCCACAAACGCAGGATTTCGGCACCGTATTGATTGATCACTTCGTCGGGCGCAATCGCATTGCCGAGAGATTTGTGCATTGCTTTGCCTTCGCCGTCGACGACCCAGCCATGAGTTAGCACGGCTTTGTACGGTGCTTTGCCGGTGCAAGCCACCGAAGTCAAAAGCGACGACTGGAACCAACCGCGATACTGGTCGGCGCCCTCCATATACAGATCGGCAGGTGAACCGAGCTCCTCACGCTCCTCTAACACGGCGGCATGGGACGAGCCGGAATCAAACCAGACGTCCATAATGTCACTTTCTTTGCGGAAATGCTTACCGCCGCAATGCGGACAGGTGGCACCCGCGGGCAGGATCTCATCCGCCTCGTGCGTGTACCAACCGTCCGAGCCCTCCTTGCGGAACAGATTGGAAACCGCTTTAATAAAGTCAGCGTCGATGATCGGCTTCCCGCATTCCTCACAATAGAAGATCGGGATCGGCACGCCCCACAGGCGTTGACGGGAAATGCACCAGTCGCTGCGCTCACGCACCATTGAAATGATGCGATCCTCGCCCCACGACGGGATCCAGCGCACGTCTTGAATCGCTTTGACGGCATCTTCCTTAAAGCTCTCCACCGAGCAGAACCATTGATCGGTCGCACGGAACAGCACCGGATTTTTGCAACGCCAGCAGTGCGGATATTGGTGCACGATCTTCTTCATGGCGAGCAACGAACCCGTTTTATCCATGTGGATAGCAATCGCCTTGTTCGCCTCATCAGTAGTCATACCGGCACAGATCGGACCCGCTTCTTCAGTCATACGGCCCTCGCTGTCCACCGGGACACACATGCCGATCTGCTTATAGTTTTTGCAAACGTTAAAGTCGTCAACACCGTGACCGGGAGCGGTATGTACGCAACCGGTGCCGCTTTCCAGCGTCACGTGGTCACCGACGATGATCAGCGATTCGCGATCCAAGAACGGATGCTGTGCGGTCATGAGTTCCAGCTCGGCGCCGGTGAAGGATGCCAGCACCTCATACTCGCTGATGTTCGCCGCTTTCATGGTCTCCTCGACCAAGCCCTCCGCGAGAATATAATTCTCTTCGCCGCATTTAATGACTTGATACGTAAAAGCAGGACCAAGGCAGATCGCCAGGTTGGCAGGCAACGTCCAGGTAGTGGTAGTCCAGATCACAAAATAGGTCTTGGATACGTCCACACCGGCAGCCGACAGCACACCGCGATCGTCCTTAACAGCAAATTTCACGTAGACGGAATAGCACGGATCTTCACCGTATTCGATCTCCGCCTCTGCCAACGCCGTCTGACATTCGGGGCACCAGTACACCGGCTTTAGGCCCTTGTAAATATACCCTTTCATTGCCATCTCGCCAAACACTTCGATCTGACGCGCCTCAAATTCGGGTGCCAACGTCAAATACGGATGCTCCCAATCGCCGAGCACACCGAGCCGCTTGAACTGCTCCGTCTGATTGCGCACATACCCCAGCGCAAACTCACGACAGATACCGCGCAGTTCTACCGGCGGCATGGACAACGCGTTTTCCACGCCCGCTTTCGCGCGCGCCTTCAACTCAATGGGCAGGCCGTGCGTGTCGTAGCCCGGCACGAACGGCGCTTGATAGCCCGCCATGTTATGATAGCGAACGATCATATCCTTAATGATCTTATTCAGCGCGTGACCGTTGTGAATATCGCCGTTGGCATACGGAGGGCCGTCATGCAGAATATAGCGGGGCTTGCCCTCGTTTTTCTCCATGATCTTTCCGTAAATATCGGCTTTTTCCCACTCTTCGAGCATGACCGGCTCGCGTTGCGGCAATCCGGCACGCATGGGGAATTCAGTCTGCGGCAAATTCAGTGTTTGGTTATAATCCTGCTGTTGCATGTGATAAATCTCCTTTTGGGAACTCATTTCTTTTTTCGGAACAATCCGCGAGTCAGTTTTTCATGCTCCTCGTCTTCCTCATCATCCTCGCGGATGTCATAGTCATCTCCGAATTTCAAATCGGCAAAACGGGACAACGGCTTTAATTCCTCATCCTCGTTTTCCCGAACCGGCTCCTCAGTCACGGGTGCCACCACGATCATGTCGCCGTCATCCTCCTGCAACGGAGCGGCAGGCACCTCTGCAACCGGCTCTTCTGCCGCGGAAAGTTGCTCCGGCGCTTCTTCCGGCAACAGATTGATAAGCGACAAATGTTCCTTGTACAGTCCGAGCAGTTTGTCTTTAAACTGAGCCACTTCGTTTTTCACGCGGGCAAGCTCATCCTTCTCCCGTTCAATATCGGCAAGAAGATCACGCCGTGCCGCACCCGCTTCCTCCTGCGCGCTTTCAAGCAACGACTTTGCTTTTGCTTCTGCTTCACGAATGACGGTGTCACCGGTCCGTTGCGCGCTGAGCAATGCCGCACGAATGCTGTCTTCATCGTTGCGGTACTCTGCCACCTTGTCGGCGAGTGCCTTCATTTTTTGATTGAGCTCGGCGTTTTCTTGTACGAGCTTTTCCATAGTCTCAACGCACGCATCGATAAAGTCATCCACTTCTTCCGAGCGGTATCCACGCCCGCGGTTAAACTCAACGTTGCGGATTTCTTCCAGAGTCATCATCTTGTCTTCCTCGCTTTCCGTCATATATATTTATGCAACTTAATAATCAATCGTCCTTTTTTGGTAAGTGGACCGAGGGCGGCAACCAAAAACCGCCCTTTTCCACGCACTGACAAAACGTCTCCTTCTTTAACCGTGTGCGCCACTTGTTCACACGGCATGTGATTACATGAAACCAGTCCGGCAGTGATGTGACGGGCCGCTTCCTCACGAGAGATCCGCAGTGCCGCTTTCAGCACCGCATCCAAACGCGGGGATGCCACTGTATCCTGATATTCGCAAAATTCACGGTGCACGGTCACCTCATCGGTATACGGGAACAGCGCTTGCACCCCTTCCGACCCGACCTTCACAACCGATTCCGCCAAAAACGGAGCCAAGTCCTCGTCGGCAAACACCACCGCGAGTCCTTCGCCGCAGACAATATCCCCCAGTTTATCCCGTTTTATTCCCGTTGCCAATAATGCGCCGAGAAAATCACGGTGTGACAGAGATGCTGTGCGGCGATACCGAAAGCCGATCGCTTGGAGCGGAAACAACGCGGTATCGGGCGGTAAAAACGAGGGAAACACACCCAAAACAGTGCGTTCGGCGTCCTCGTATCCGCCGTAAAACAGAAAGGATAAGATTCCCTTTTCACGCAAGACGGCTCGTGCCACCGCCTGCCGGTGTTCGTCTAAGAAGCCGACAAATCGGGGACACGAGCGCATTTCACACAAATCACAGGCATCGTCGATGCGGGCGCGTAAAAGCGCGTCCTCCTCCGACAGATCAGAAGTAAAGCCCATTATTCTCCAGCTCGTCTAACAAATCACCCATAAAGCCGACGTTGTACGGCGTAATAATGTAGGTGCAGTTAGCCACCTTTTTAATTTGACCGTTGTTGGCATACGCCACACCGCTCAAAAAGTCCAGAATGCGGCGTGCCACATCCTTGTTGGAAGATTCCAGATTGAGCACGACCGTGCGTTTGGCGTTCAGGTGATCCGCCACCGCACTGGCATCGTCAAAACGCTCGGGCTTTACCAACACGACCTGCAGCTGCGCCGTTGCGTGGATGTTGACAACCTTGTTGTTTTTGCGCGGAACATCCTCAACCTCTTTTTCGGGAGAGCGGGAAACAAACTCCTCATTCTCCAAACCGATGGTCTCCTCGTTTTGATCGCCGAACAATCCTTCCAGCTTGTCCAAAAATCCCATTTTCAGTTCCTCCTGCTCATTTATACTGTCTTTCGCCGAAGATCGCTGAACCGACACGAATCAACGTAGATCCCTCCAGCACAGCTTCCGCAAAATCAGAAGACATACCCATGGACAATAATTCCATACTACCATTATCCACTTTTTTACCCTGAATGTCAATAAACAGTTTATGCATTTTAGAAAAAATCGCACGTTTTTCCGTTTCTGTGTGTAAAATCGGCGGAATTGTCATCAGTCCTCGCACACAAATGCCGTCGAATACACGGATTTCATCCAACAATTCGGGCAAGGCATCGGGTGCCACTCCGCTTTTTGATTCTTCTCCGCCGATGTTCACTTCAACGAGCACGTCCATCACGCCTCGCTCGGTTAGTTTTGCTGCATCCGAAATCGCTTTTGCGAGGTGTACACTGTCCACCGACTGGATCATGTCCACCTCACCGACGATCCGCTTGACCTTGTTGGTCTGCAAATGGCCGATCAGATGCCGTTTCACACCG
Source organism: Acutalibacteraceae bacterium (assembly GCA_045590415.1). Classification (GTDB taxonomy): domain Bacteria; phylum Bacillota; class Clostridia; order Oscillospirales; family Acutalibacteraceae; genus RGIG3009. The sequence continues at coordinate 14,597 of JAZNRA010000138.1, forward strand.
TCCAAATGCAAGGCGTCACGCTTTGAGAGATATTCTTGAACGCGGTTTTCACCGATGCAGGTAACACCGGCATCCAGTACCGTATTGATAAGTTCCGGCGTCACCGTTTTGGTGACCGCCATTAAGGTAACTTCCTCACGGCGGCGGCCGGCGGCCGCGCAAGCTTCGCACAGGCGCTCCTCTACGGCTTTTAAGTTATCCAGCACACGTTGCTTATCAGCGGACAAGCTTGCCGTCATACAGATCCTCTCCTTCTGTTACGATGAGATCGTACAGCTGTACATAGCTCTTATCGTCCTTGATCTCACAAACCGAGTAGCGCTCGGTCTCGTTGTGATACAACACCTGTATCCGCTTAAATCGCAAAATGTTGCCATCCTGAATATATACGCCCGGCTCTTGTTGATCGTTAAAATAGATCGACTCGTCCGGCACCACGATACCTTCATACTGCGTTAATCGGATTTCGATCTGCTCACGGCGCACCGTGGACAACGCGCCCGACATTTGGGTGCACTGAAAGATAACCGCCACTTGATCGTCCGCCGCCTTGTTAAGTGCCACCACCGTCATTTGCAACGGCTCGCTTTGCACAAACGGCATGCGCACCGCGCATTGCATACCTTTTTTCAGCGTCACCACGCTCTCAAGCGGCAACACACAGGCGAGATACCATTCATAGTCACCTACGATCTTGCCGACGAAATTCGTTTCGTCCACCGTCGGCTCAAGCGTCAACGCCTGTTTTATATCGTTCACCGTAAGTGACTGTGCGTTCTCGGTTGTAAGCAACGTTTCAAAGCCGTCTGCCGATCCAACGAAGTAGCCGGAAACCGGCGAAGCGACCGTAGCAGTTGCAGGTTGAAACGAAGCAGCAAGCGCTGAGCGCCTCGCTTTGAGTTCTGATAACCGCGCGTCAAAGTTTTCCTCTTTTCCAATGGTAAGTTGCTTTTTATTAAGCAATGTCAATACCTTGGAATGCAACTCGTTGATCTCACCGTAAGCCGCCATTTGTGCCGATCGGGAGATCAAATACCAGGTTTCGTTAATTTGTTGATTGATGCTGTTTAAACTCGCTCGATTGCTGGAACCCTGTGCATTGATAGAGGTCAGCGAAGCAATCTCTGCATCCAGAAAGTCCAGCTCCTGCTGTGCCAACGCATCATCCGCGCTTGTATACACGTGTGCAATATTCCCGTTTTTGGAAATGCGGTTGCCGTCTTGAACCGTGTAAAAAACATACCCGTCCGTCTGCTGACGGATGATCGATTCACTGCGATATACCACACCGGTTGTTTGGATCGTATCGTAAGCAATCTCCTTATCGGCGGTAATGGTCTCAAGCGATGCTGAGAAGATCAGATATCCTTGCACGCCCACGTAAACAATGAGCAATAACGACAATAACACGAGCAAAATACGTTTTGCCGTTTGATTCATACCCTCACTTCTCCTTTTTCAAAAACGTTTCCACCAAAGTCATCGCCCGTTCTTCAAAATCGGCATCATCCATATAGACGGTCGTCATCCAATTCTCACGTCGAAACCACGACAATTGCCGTTTGGCATACCGCCTCGTTCCCTGGCGAATCGCATCCGCCGCTTCGTCAAGTGCTGTTTCACCCGTCAGATACGGTTCTAATTCTTTGTAACCGATCGCCTGCCGCACCGTGTCGGTGTTCGGCTGCTCGAGTAACCAACGCGCCTCCGCTTCCAGCCCGTTTTCAAGCATCGCGGTCACACGGCGGTTGATACGGTCGTATAACCGCTCGCGGTCGCGGAATTCGAGCCGCAACCCACACAGCGCATAAGGCGATCCCGCTTTGCGCGACTCCTCGTTTTGCCGCGTAATGGTACGTCCCGTCGTTTCAATGATCTCAAGCGCGCGGATAATGCGACCGTGATCGTTCGGGTGCAGGCGCGCCGCCGTTTCGGGATCAAGCGTTGAAAGCTCGCCGAGCAAAGTTTCACCGCCCTCGCGCTCAATGCGCTCACGCAAACGATCGCGTACCTCACGGTTTTCGGGCTGTTGCTCATACGAAAGATTCTCGGTCACCGCCTGTATGTACAGACCCGTACCGCCGCACAGCACCGGCAGCTTGCTGCGGCTGTGCACTTCCTTAATCACGCGGTGTGCCTGCTCGGCATATTTTGCCACACTGTACGATGCATCAGGCGGCAAGAACCCCATCAAATGATGCGGGATCCCGCCTTGTTCCTCCTCGCTCGGCCGCGCCGTACCGACGCGAAGGGTGTCGTATACCTGCATTGAATCAGC
>JAZNRA010000139.1:0-5064 GCA_045590415.1 Acutalibacteraceae bacterium
TCATCAGGAAAAAAAGTAATAGTTAGACTATTCTTATTACAAAATACATTTTAAAGTATTTTGTATTGACAACTTGATTCTTATGTGCTATAATTATATCGGGTGATAAAATGAATCCTATAATTGATAGTATCAAAAACGATCATGACATAACCGTAGAATTGTCGCAAAGAATCGTGGTACAGCATAACGACCTTATACAGCAGCAACGATATAAAATAAACAAGGGCGCCGGCCAGTCATTGAGCTTACTTGAAAAGAAAATAATATTATATGTCATAAGTGAAGTCAAATCAACAGACACTATGTTCAATCCGTTTGTTTTTGAATTCAAACACTTTTGCGACGCTTGTGGTATACGGACCGCAGGTGGAGACTACTATAAACATCTGAAAGATGTTATAACAAGCATAGCGAGTAAAGTTCTGTGGCTCGAACGTCCGGATGACACCGAAGTCATTGTGCGTTGGATTGATAAAGCTATCGTTGACAAGAAGAACAAAACCATAACAATAACACTGGATCGTGACCTTGAACCATATTTACTGTATCTCAAAGGTAATTTTACTCAATTTCCTTTGCTCGATATAATAAAAATGCGCTCTAAATACGGGATTGCGCTATACGAGATTATAAAGTCTTACCTTTATCAAGGCAACAGAATGCAATTCTCTCTCGACGATTTGAAAGAACGACTTGACTGTACATCATATACAATATTTGGCAATTTAAAAGCAAAGGTAATAGAACCGGCCATAGAAGAAATAAATAAACTCACCGAACTCTCCGTAGATGTCGAGTATAAGAAAACAGGTAAAAGTTACACTGACGTAATATTTACAGTGTATTCGCTCAACTATTTTGAATAATTATAAATTTCACACGCAAATCCTGCATAATTGTGAACGTATAAATATAATACTGCAAGATTTTGCAGGAAAATTCGATTGGTAATCTCACATCATTTTAACACAAAAATAAGCCCACCGGTGACAAAATGCCGGTCGGGCTTATTTGTATTATACAAAAGATAAATTTGATATAATTCCATCCGCCCTTTTTCGAGGGTAAAATGAATATTATACATACTTTAAATCGCGATCAAGCGGCGGTGCTTTTCCGCCATACACATAGTCGCCGAACAGCTCGTTATATGCTTCGCGGTTTTCCTCATACAGCTTTTTCGCCGCGCTCCCGAATGCCCTAAACGCTTCCGTCATGCTCGCGCCGTCATTGGTCAGCTCGGAGGTGTCTTCGGTGGCTTCCGCTATTGCGGTGCGATACCCTTGAAGGAACGCAAGATTCAGATATACGCTTAACAGCTGCTCGTTGCCGTCGGTCGCGAGCCGTTTTGCCACGTCGGGCGTTACCGGGAACATTAACATAGACCTCACTTCTTCTCGTATGCCGTAATTGTTATAAATGTTGCCATACTTATCTGTCTTATGGCATATTAATACGAGTAGGTCATTTTCCATCATATCGAGATACACTGAAGGAGTTACAGAACCACAATATTCCATTGAAAGAAACACCTTGTATTTAACGCGCTTTTTTCCGTTATAGAATATCTCGCTAATATGCCCGCCGAGTAATAGAGCTCGAATTGCTTTTGCTGTGCTAATGTTACTTGACATATAATCATCTCCCTTTCTGATTACAGTATACAACATTAAACAGCTCATGTCAACCGATATCTGCAAATTGCTCACCGTTTCCACCACTGCCACCAGCGGCGAGGCACTTCCCTGCTCTGCTCGATAGTCGCCTGTAGCTGCCGTTCGCGCTCGGTGGCATCGGCGAGCTGTTTAGTCAGCGCGTCCACGGTGTCCTGCATCCGGCTGAGCTGTGCGTCTTTGGCTGTCAGCTGCTCCGAGGCGGCGGTGTTTCGCTCCGATATGACTGTTGTGAGCTTGTCGAGCTGCGCGGTCAATGCTCTTATCTGTTCGTCCTTGGCTTCAAGCTGGATGGTCTGACTGTCGATCGTTGATTTGAAATAGTCAAAGATCGTCAAAGCGTGGTCTTTGTTGCTTTCACTACTTTCACTGTTTTCACCGTCACCACTTTTTAACCGCGTTTCACCGGATAAACCGGATACATCACCGAAGTTTTCACCTGAATCACCGAAATTATCACTGTTTTTACCGTTATTACCCACGCTTTCGGTGATTCCCCACCCTACCAGGTTAATCGCATTGTACGGCGGCACAGGTATTTCACTGGTTAATTCACCGCCGTTTAACCGGTTTTTGATCGCGTCAACCGCCGCATCGCTCAATATTACCCGGTTTTCCACCATGACGTACATATATTCGGGTAGCTGTCGGTACAGATATTTAATTTTTTCCTTACTTACGCCGAGATCGTCGGCGAGCTCTTTGATTGTCATTTATTAGATCCTCAATATCGCTATCACGCACAGGGCGACAACTACTCCAATGAGCGCGACCGCTATGTAGCTCAGTATCCGTTTATCGCGTTTTTCTTCATCCCATGCAATGTTCAGGCTCGCTATTCGCGTGTCTTTTTCGATAATTAACCGCTCTTTATCGGCTATCTGCTGTTCGAGCAGCTTCATTTGCTTGTCTTTTTCGGCTATCAGATCGGTATAGGCATTAATGGCAGTGTCGGCGATCTCCTGTGCTTTTTCGGGCGGCACCTCGTCGGTAATGCCTACAAGCTGATCGAGCGACACGCCGAGGGCTTTGATAATCTGTACCGCTTGCTCAAACGACGGGTCGCTGCCTTCGGTAAGTATTCGGCAAAGAGTAGATTTAGGTATGTTTGTCAGCTCGGACAACGCGGACTGCGTGATGTTGCGTTCTCGGAGTAAACCGCGTATCTGGTTGGCTAAATTATTCATGTTCATGTCATAGTTCCACCTTTGGCATTGAAATTCCGAAAATGGAACACTATACTCCCGTTTTTTGTGTTAATATTCCGCGCAAATTGCATTTTTTGTACTTGCAATTCCACGTGGAAAGGTGTATAATATCCCCATCAACCGCCGCAAAGAGCGGTGGGGAAAGGAAAAAAACGTATGGACGAAACCCGACAAGTGACCATTAGAAAAATCTGCAAATTGCTGACACTGGCTTCCGACGCGCAGGTGCAGCGCATTTACCGTATTATTAAATACGTGCTCTTTTCGTGGCCGCCTGATCGGGCGTAGTTCGCCGCCTGCATCGGTGGACGGTGGCTCGTTCACCGGTGCGTGTTTGGGCGGCTCAAACGTTGCGATTCTTGCCGTAGAAAATTCTGCCTTCTTCCAGATTCTTTCTGTATATACAAGCAGCAGCAAACAATGCGTCCGGGTGCAAACACTTCTTTGCATCACTGCATTGTTTGTATCGAGAACAGCATCCGAACTGTTCGCCGCTTGTTACTGCAAGAAGGTCATTGTATATCGCGGCAAATTGCTTTATATACATGAAGACATCGTCTTTGTTGGTCAGAAGTATTTTACACCAATGACCATTGATGCTTGATACGGCACCTTCGGGAAACAGCGGTGCATATTTTGACGGCGTTTCCATAAAGGATGATGTTTTTACACGGAAATGTATTTTCGAAACAAGAACGCTTTTTAACGCAATAGAGACGCTTTTGTCTTTATTCAAATGTACGTCGAGCGGTTTTGAGCGTTCGGCATCGGCAAGCTCATCGATGATGGCATTACGTATGCTATTTATGTAGTCGGTCATTGATCATCCTCCAAATCATCAAAGAATCTTTGCTCTTTGATGATAGAAATTTCTACACCTTCATTTATACGTATCATCGCGTCTTCAATCTTCGCTCCGTAATTGCCGTGCAAATAATTAGCATTTCCTAAGTCGCCAACCAACAATATATCTAATTTATTTGAAACAGCTCCGACAACTCTGGCTCCGTATAAAGTAAGTATTTCTTTGATTTCGGGCTTACTTCCACGATTGAAGTCTCCGGTTAAACATACTGTTTTACCTTGAATATTCTTCAACGTATAGTACCCGGAATTATCGAATTCTATCGGTGCAGATTCTAAAACAATTGATTGTTCCGGTCTTTTGATTTTTTCAATAGTGAGAGCTTCGTTTAACAAACTTATTAAAAGCAGTTTCTGTGAATTATTGATACTTCTGTTTTGTAAAATATCAGAGATCGTATCACAAATCTTATAAAACGGATATGTATCATGTATATATGGCAGAATTGAAACCATTGATGAAAGCGTATCAAGTTCATTTAATAAAGACAAATCATTTTTGAGAACAATATTTATTTGTCCTTTTATTAAATCCAGCGGAGAAAAACGCACAGGACCATATTCTTCATTTTTCGCGGATTTAGGGTAGTTCTTGCTTCCGGGGCCATCATATAATTTTATATGATCATCTATTTTTAAACCATTGTTTATAAATACTAAAAGCAGCTCTGCGCAAGCTCGACTGTCGCTGCCCGAATCGTGATGCTTCAATGGAATATTAAATTGATCGCACAGCTCGGAAAGACCGTGCTTTGGTAGTTCAGGATACATTTTCCTCGATAAATCAAGAGTACATAAAAACTTTAGAGTTGGCGGCACTATCTCATAAGCAGCAAGCGTCTTATACAGGATACATAAATCGGTTGACGTTGCACCATGAGCAACCAGAATATTGTTTTCAAACAATTCTTTGATGCTGTCCCAATAAATATTAAACGTTGGTGCATCGGCGGTTCCTTTAGGTGTTATACCGGTCAAGTTTATATTCCTAGACCAAAATTCGCATTCCGGATTTATGAGTTGGTTATACGCTTCGGTTATTATACCGTCTTCTATAACTGCTATACCTATAGAAGATATTCGATCATTGTTTCCGTTTGGCGTCTCCACATCGAACGCCACGATTTTTGACATAACAGTAAACCTCCAAAATAATAGTAGTAGTAGCAACAACAACAACAAGAAAATTGTAAATAAATTGTTGTATACATTGATAATACTTGACAATACAGAATTACTGTGGTATAATACAGAAAACAGTAACGATTTTATAGGAGAACTAAAACAATGAGTAATGAAGATTGGATTATTCTCAT
>JAZNRA010000140.1:0-30772 GCA_045590415.1 Acutalibacteraceae bacterium
TGGCCTCCGACTTCCCGATGTGATCAGATCGCATCGGGCCGTTTTTTACGTATGGGGAATTAAGGGTATGTAGTTGATCGCTTCGGCGACCGGCTCGCGCATCCACAAGGACGGGGACACGCGCACGGTAAAGCCGCAACCCGCTTCCGCACCCCATTCGGAAACGTCTGCCTGCGGCAGCGCGTACGCCGCCATGATGAGCATGATCACACCGCCGTGGGTGCAAATAACGGCATCACCGTCCCCCTTTTTCATCACGTCTTCTACGACGGATTCAAACGCCGCCATCACGCGCGCCTGGAACGTAGCCGCGTCCTCCCCGCCGGGGATGGCGGTCGTGGCACCGGTGATCCATTTTTGAAACTCGTCGTCAAGCTTCAACTCCTCGGCACTTTTGCCGTCCCACTCGCCGAAATCACATTCCGCCAGTTCCGCAACGACCTCGGCATTCCCGTTCGGATACAGCGTTTCCAGCGTTTGGCGGCAACGGGCAAGCGGACTTGTGTAAAAGTATTTGGCAGCGGGATACTCCGCCTCCTCTTTTTTGCGAAGCAAGTCTGCAAGGCCTGCGGGCGACAGCGGCAGATCCGTCTTACCGATGTATAAGCCCTGCTCGTTTGCGGCGGTCAAGCCGTGCCGGATTAAATGAATTTTATAACTTTTCACAGAATTTTCCTCCTAATATCGGTGGATTCGACAATTTACAAATCGTAATATCTGCGTTATAATAAAAAACCCACCGTATAATTCCGGGGATTTCACAAGATAGGAGTAACTGTAAATGCCAACCGGTTTTGCGCGCACCTTGATGCTGTTGCGAAAGGAACGCGGTATCAGTCAAAAACAAGCAGCCGCCGCTTTGGATATATCTCAAGCCCTGCTTTCACACTATGAAAAGGGCATTCGCGAATGCCGTTTGGAATTCGTCGTGCGCGCCGCCGATTATTACAACGTATCGTGCGACTACCTGCTCGGCCGTACGCCGGATAAATCCGGAGCCATGCTGACGGTAGACGACCTGCCGGACGGCGAGCCGAATGCAAAAGACGGTCACTCGGTGGATACGATGCTGCCGGTACTGAACAAAAAATTAACGCTCAACGCCATCAGCGTGTTGTTTGACATTCTCAAGCGGTGCAAGCACAAAGAACTGACCGCCGAGGTATCCGCGTACTTAAATCTCGCGGTCTATACCGTATTCCGCAGCTTATATGCGGCGAACGCCAAAAACTCAAACGCCTTGTTTGCGTTGCCGGAAACCTACTGGCAACCGGTCGTGAACGGCGAGATGGGCATCGGCGCGGCACACATCCGCAAGATCGCCAGAGAAGCGTTTTCGGAATCCAAAGCACCGTCGCTGCTGCCGGATGCACTGGCAAAATCTTATCCGCTGTTGGCTTCCTCGCTCATGAACGTGTTGAAAAACGCGGAAGAATCCATCGAGCAATAATTTTTTTATAAGCAAAATGCGCGAGAGTACTCGCGCATTTTTTCATTTGAAGACCCAACCGCGCTGAATGCGGAAACTGAGCAAAAACAAAAGGCAATCCACAACGAGCTTAAGAAGCGTCTCGTTCCATCGGAGCAAAGCGTACAGCCCACCGGTTGCAAACGCCGAAAGCGATGCCTGGGCTACGCTGAGGATACAATATCGCAACAACCGATTTCCGGTGTTACCGTAACTCTTAAACACGGTTTTCTTGTTGACGGTAAAGTTAAACAGCCCTGACAACACGCGCGCCGCATAGGTGGCAATGATGATTCGGATTTCCGTAGCAACAGACGGGAACAGCCAACCCAAACCCGCTACAAATAAAGTAAACGCGAGAATATCCACGACAAATGACGAGAGCGACGCGGCAATGAATTTCAAAAACACCGAATAGATACGCACGGAATCGAGCAACGGATTAAAATGCGAGGATTTGTTTTCCTCTATGTAGACCGTTTCGATCGGCACCTCCAAAAGGGCAATACCGGATTCGTGTGCATCTAAGATCATATTCATTTCATACTCAAAGCGCTCACCCTTGGTGGCGAGAAAACGGCGCATCGCCTGCGGCGAAAAACCGCGCAGACCGGTTTGCGTATCCGACAGCGTAATACCGCACAACAGCCGAAGTACGCGGCTGGTGGTGCGATTGCCGAAGCGGCTGCGCGCCGGAATATTGGGGTTGTTGTTCGAAAAATCACGGCACCCCATCACCAGCGCGTCGGGATGGAGAACAACCTCTTTTGCCACGGCAACGGTATCGGCAATACGGTGCTGCCCGTCCGAATCCACCGTAACGGCACCGAGGCAGGACTCGTCCTCATTCAGCAAATGGTTGAACGCCGTTTTCAGCGCTCTGCCTTTTCCCTGATTCACAGCATGACGAAGCACGGTGCAACCGTAGTTGTCCCGTGCTTTTTCAAAATATTCGTCATATTCCGCACTGCTTCCGTCGTTGACAACGAGCAAGCGCGCAAAGCCCGCCTCGCGCAGATCCGCCAGCAAGCTCAGTAATTTATCATCGGGATTCAGCGATGGGATAATAACCGCCACAGAACGATAAAGCTCCATATGTGCCTCACCTCTGCGATCTATCATACCACATATTGTGAGGTTTTTCAACCGCTTTTGAGGGATTTATACAAACGGATATACTCGTTTGCCGAACGTCCCCAACTGAAATCACACCGCATGGCACGATCGGTCAACAGTTGCCAATCCGCTTTGTTATGATACGCACCGATGCCGCGGCGAATGGCGTATAACATATCATCGGCATTATACGTCTTAAAGGTGAAACCGTTGCCGAAACCGTCACCGCAATCCTGAATTGAATCCTTAAGTCCGCCGGTCTCACGCACGATCGGCACCGCACCGTAGCGGCAGGCAACCATCTGCGACAGACCGCACGGCTCGCTCTTGGACGGCATCAGGAACAGATCGCAGGCGGCATATATCTTCTGTGCCAATTCCGGAACAAAGCCGGAGCAGAAACAGAATTTCTCGGGATATTTTTCGTACATGGAACGGAAGAACGTTTCATACGTCCATTCGCCCGAGCCGAGGATCACAACCTGCACGTCCTCCTGCATCAGTTCCTCAAACACGTGCTGCACCAGATCAAAGCCCTTATGCGAGGCAAGACGGCTGACCATACCGATCAGCGGCACGTCGTCGCGTATCGGCAACCCCAACCGCTCCTGCAACGCCTTTTTGTTGACCGCTTTGCCCGACGGATCCTCCGCCGAATACGGTGCAAACAGATACGGATCGGTGGCAGGATCATAGTTGTCGGTATCAATTCCGTTGAGAATACCCGACAGTTTCCAGCTGCGCAACCGCAAGATCGGATCCATGCCGTGTGAGAACCACGGATCAAGCAGTTCTTGTGCATAGGTCGGGCTGACGGTACTGACGCGGTTCGCGGTTTCAATGCCCGCCTTCATCAAATTGATACAATCGCCGTGCTGTACGATGTCACGCGCCTCGTCGGGCAAGCCGAACACGTCGCCCAAAATCTCCATGCCGTAAATCCCCTGATACTGAATGTTATGAATGGTATACAGGGTACGAATCGACGAATACGGCTCTTCCTTGCCGTAAAACAGCGTGTGATACACCGGAATGAGCGCGCTCTGCCAGTCGTTGGCGTGGATCACGTCCGGTTTAAAATCGATATATTTGAGCATTTCCAGCACCGCGCGGGAAAAGAACGCAAAACGCTCCGCATCGTCGTAGTGTCCGTAAAGCCCCTCGCGCTTGAAATAATACTGGTTATCCAGCAAATAGTAGATAACGCCGTTCACCTTTGCTTCGAAAACGCCGCAATACTGACGGCGCCACGAAACGGGAACCGAAAAACTGGTAAGGAACGTCATTTTTGCACGCAGTTCTGCCGAAATACATTCGTATAGCGGCATTACCACGCGACAGCCGACCAGCCGCGCGCGCAACGCGCGCGGCAAAGAACCGGAAACGTCCGCAAGACCGCCCGAGGCCGCAAACGGACGAGCTTCACCGGTAGCAAACAATACTTTCATACGTCTTATACCATCGTGCCTTTCTTCACGGAAACGGGGTAATCCGCGCAGCCCTTCAGCGAGCGGCGATCCCGAATACACACGTTCTTATCCGTGATAATATATTCCATTGTACTTCCTGCACCGATCACACTGCCCTGCATCAGAATACAGTGGTCGATCACCGCGTGGCGGTCGATGCGAACGTCGCGGAACAGAATGGAATCCCGCACCGTGCCATCGATCTTACAGCCGTCGGCAATCAAGGAATCCGCTACCTGTGCATGTAAACCGTACAGCGCCGGTGCGCAATCACGCACCTTGGTGTAGATCGGACGATTGGCAACGAACAGCTTTGCACGAACGGCAGGGTCTAAAAGTGCCATGTTCGCATTGAAATAGCCGGCAAGTGACGAGATCGTCATGGCAAATTCGGGAATCTCATACGCATACAGATGACGGTCGCCGATATGCCGCTGTAAGATATCCCACTCAAAGCTGTACTGATTACGGCTGACCGCATTTTCCACCAACTGCATCAGCAGCGTGCGGGAAACAACGTACAGTCCGATACCGTAAAGCGCCTCACCAAGTGCTCGGCGAGTGATGATCATATCGGTGATACGGCCCTTTTCGTTCGCTGTGATGATGGGTGACGCAATATTCTCCGGTGCCGTGCCGCGCAGGCAGGCAACGGTAATATCCGCTCCGTTCTCTACGTGGAAATCCACCAACCGGCGATAATCGATGTTACCGACGATATGACAATCCGAGAGAACGACATAGTCGTGACGGGAATTCTCCAAAAAACGGCGCACACCGGTCAGCGGTGCGATCCTGCCATCGTACTGATCTTCAGACGCTCCAAACGGAGGCAGGAAATAAAGCCCCTGCGCTTTGCGGGAAAGATCCCATGCCTTTCCCGACCCCAAATGATCCATCATGGACTGATAGTTGCTCTTTGTGACAACGCCAACCTTGGATACGCCCGCATTGACAAGATTAGAAAGCGTAAAATCCACCAAGCGGTAACGACCGCCGAACGGAACGGAACCCATGGCACGATTCTGCGTAAACTCAGGAAGTGCTTCATCGTGCATGTTAGGAAACAATAAACCGAGTACGGTACGATTCATTTCACTTCTCCTCCTTTACCACGTCACGGTCGATGATGGCTTTAGCGGGAACCGTCGCACCCGCTCCGACCGTCACGCCCGAGGCGATCACGGCAACGCCCCACTCGTCAAGCTCTTGCATATCCTCCGGCCGCATACCGACCGTCGCCTTTTCTTCAACAACCGCGTTTTCCGCAACGATGGCATATTGCACCACCGCGTCTTTCTTCACCGTAACGCCCGGCATAATGATCGAGTCACGGATCTGCGCCCCCTCCTCGATCGTAACACCGGCAAACAATACGCTGAAATCCACGTTGCCGCGGACATCACCGCCTTCGGTGATCATGCTGTTCTGCACCTTGGCGGTACTGCTGATAGAATGCGGCGGCAGCCCGGGTGTGCGGGAATAGATGCGCCAGGTATCGTCCGACAGATCCAACGGAACCTTAGGGTTGAGCAGGTCCATATTGGCTTCCCATAAGCTGTCGATGGTTCCCACGTCTTTCCAATACCCTTCAAAGCGATACGCGAACATCCGCTCACCCGCACCCAACATAGCGGGCAAAACGTTCTTGCCAAAATCGTTTTGCGAGTTCGGGTCATTCTCGTCCGCCGTGAGATATTCCTTCAGTTTTTTCCAATTAAACACGTAAATGCCCATGGAGGCCAAATTGCTTTTCGGGTTCTTCGGCTTCTCCTCAAATTCATACACCGTATTATCCGGGTGCGTGTTGAGGATGCCGAAACGACTTGCTTCCTCCCACTCCACCTCAATAACCGCAATGGTGCAATCGGCGTTGTTCTTCTTGTGTTCCGCAATCATTTTGGCATAATCCATCTTGTAAATGTGGTCGCCCGAAAGCACCAGGACGTATTCGGGATCGTACCGTTCAATGAATACCATGTTCTGATAGATCGCGTTGGCGGTTCCCTTGTACCAGTCCGCCCCCTTGTTGCGCTGATACGGAGGCAACACGTGAACACCCGCACCCATACGGTCAAGATCCCACGGTTCGCCGGAACCGATATAGTCACTGAGTTCCAGCGGCTGATACTGTGTCAGCACACCGACCGTTTCAATGCCGGAGTTGACGCAGTTGGACAGCGGAAAATCAATGATGCGATACTTGCCGCCGTAAGGCACGGCGGGCTTGGCAACGGTGGTTGTCAGCGCATACAAACGACTTCCTTGGCCACCGGCGAGCAGCATTGCCACACATTCTTGCTTCCGAAACATACAAAGACCCCTTTCAAGTCTTATAATCCACTATTTTTATCATATCAAACCCATTCTCAAAAATCAAGGGCTTTTTGGTTGTTTTCTAAAAATATATTAACCACCCGACCTTTGTTATTGTGCAACTTGTCCAAGAAAAGTCCTCTATTTTTTCTCAAGTCTCCAGTATAGCAAAAACGTTCGGGAAATACGGTCGAAAAAAATCACCCTGATCGAAATCAGGGTGATGTTAGGTCAGCAGGTTTACATAAGGCCAAAACTGATCTGCAATGCATGATCGATGCGTGTCATAGCCGTTTCGTCGAGACGCCCCATATGTTCACGCAGACGTTTTTTATCAATGGTACGGATCTGCTCGAGAAGAACGACGGAATCTTTGGTCAATCCACTTCCCTCCGTATTCACCTGAATGTGCGTCGGTAAACGTGCCTTGTCCTTTTGGCTGGTGATAGCGGCAGCGATCACGGTGGGACTGTGGCGGTTACCCACGTCGTTCTGAACGATAAGAACGGGACGCGTCCCCCCTTGCTCCGAACCGATAACCGGACTGAGATCAGCATAGTAAATATCTCCGCGGCGAATATTCATCATCGCGTGTTCCCTCCTTTTTATCTTCCGAAAATAGTTTGTCCTTAAATTCGGTCTCTTAATCATTGTATGCTCGTCCGAGGAGTTTGACATAAAAGAGAGATGACTCACATACGATGCAAAAAGGGGGCGAGAAAATGGCAATTGCCGAGGATATTTACAAGCGATGCCGTGTATGCACCGACAAAGCCGCCACCGTACTGAATGATATGATTGAGAACAAAGCGCTTGAGCCGGCGGCGATGCGGGCGCGACGCACGGCGGCAGATATTGCGGGTGATACGGCGTACGCTTTGCTTTGTCGCGCCTTCATCACACCGATCGACCGCGAGGATCTATGGTTACTCAGAGAAACAGCCGAGCGCGTTTGGTGTTCGGCAGAGGATACCGCCATCCTGCTGTATCACTGCGGGCGAAAGCTTCCATGTGCGTGTAAGCCCGTCATTCGCGCGGCAACTGCATGCTGCACGGCAGCAGGAGAAGTCGCCGAGGTGTTCCCGAACCCTGACACTACCGCGCATCAGATGCGTCTGTTGCGTGAAGCAGAACACACCTGCCACACAACCATGCGCGACTGTTTTGCAGATATTACCGTGCGTCGTATCTGTGAGAGTGCGTACCGCGTGATCGCAGCATGCGAGCGGCTGATCGCCGTTTTGCGATACACTGCGATGAAAAACGGGTAATGTGCTCAGCTTTTCTCGGCTCCCTCTGACGAGTGGAGGCAAGAGATCACTCCGTTTTTTATCTTTCCCCGGTAAAACCGAGGGTTATTTTTACGCCTAAAAACACTAAAAAAGAACCTTTCCTGAAGCGTTGAGGAAAGGTTCTTTTGATAATCAGGATTTTTTCTTGCGAATACGGAAACTGAGCAGCACCACCAGTTGGGCGGGAGCCCACAAAAAAACCAAGGACCAGAGATCCGAAACATAGGAATAAAAAATAAAGTACACTAACGCAAACAAAGAAGCCACCAGTAAAGAAACGGTCAGCACGTTATAGCGTCCCCGTTGCCATACACTGTTGAGCACCAACAAGGTGACAAGGGATATCGGCACGGCAGCAAGAAATACCAGCCAAACCAGTTTTTTTAGCGTCCAATGCAATATCAAGAACAGCATAATTGCCAACGTCCAGATACCCACCAGGCAAACACCGGTGATCATGGACGGGCTGTAGCGGATCTTGGCGGTTTTGCCGTCCCAGGCATCGTGGGAAGTAAGCATCCAGTCTACCGTCACACCGAAATGATCCGCGATCGCCTTGGCAACCGCCAGATCCGGCATTCCCTCGGCACGTTCCCATTTGGAAACCGATTTGTCCGAATAATTTAAAGTTTCCGCAAGCTGTGCCTGCGTCATACCGGCATCGGTACGCAAGCGGATCAGATTACCCGCAAACACATCTTTGATTTGTTCCACGATCAGCTTCTCCTTTCTTCCGAGCGCAGGACTTCTTCCACGATCGCCCCTGCAACGTCTACGCCGGTGCAGGCGGTGATCCCCGCCATTTGGGCGTTGGAATTGACCTCACAAACCAATCCGCCGCAAAGCAGATCAACGCCGCCGAACCGCAGTCCCAGAAGACGGCAGCAACGCACCGCCAGCGCCTCCTCGTCGGATGTGGGGACGTACGCAACCGCCTGCCCGCCGTGCGCGATATTCGCACGAAAATCAGCAGAATTCACCCGTTTCATAGCGGCAACGACACGGTCGCCGACCACGTACAAACGCCTGTCCTCCCCCGCCGCCTCGCGAATAAATTCCTGCAACAGGAACGGGCGATGCCGCATCCCGTACGCAAGTGCGCACAGTTGCTCGCGCGTTTCGGCAAGATATACCTGCTCGCCGAGCGAGCCGAAGCATTCCTTAACCACTAACGGAAACCCCAATTCCTTTTCTGCAGCCGTTAAAAACGGTTCGATCGGTTCAGAGACCTCAACGTAGGTCATCGGAGCGAGCAGCGTTTTCGGCATGGGAATACCATTCTCCGCCAGCACGCGATGCGTCTCGCTTTTATCGTCGCATAGCGCAACGGCGGCGGCGGAATTGTACACCGAAACGCCGGCAGATTCCAAAGCACGCGCTAAACGCGTATCTTTATCCCAAAACAACACCGCGTCACCCGAACGAACGGGCTCTACCGATACCGCAGGTGCAAGAGTAACGGTACATTCTGTGTTTTTAAGAACGCGCACGGTCACACCTGCTCGCAAAAGCGCGGCTTCCAGCCGCTTGACCGGATCGGGCGGCGACGCGTTCCAAAAACCGTTATATATCACAAAATAGGTTTTCATGTAAAACTATGCTCCATTGTTAACACGACAAACAGCCGCGGATCCACCACCTGCAAACGCCGTTCGATTTCCGCCTGCAGATCGGTCTTTTGGTACTTAAACGGGACAACCACATCAAAAATAACGTTGATGCGGTGTTCACCGCGCACCAGACGAAAATCATGAAGACTCAAGGAGGAATCTATGTCTTCCAAAATGGTCTCAGTCAAGACCCTCAACTCACGCACTTGTTCATCCTGCGTATCCACCGGATCCATGTGAATACACGCCGTTATATTAAGTTCACGAACCAAACGGCGCTCCACGGCGTCGATCAACTCATGACTGTGCAAAATATCGCCGTGTGCCGGCACTTCCGCATGTAAGGACACAATACAGCGGCCGGGACCGTAATTGTGCACGATGAGATCGTGAATACCGACGATTCCATCGTTTTCAAGAACAATACGGCGAATCTGCTCCACAAGTTCCGGATCGGGTGCCTCACCGAGTAGCGGTGACAGTGTTTCCTTCATCACCGAGAAACCGGACCAAATGACAAACAGCGAAACCGCCGCACCAACGTAACCGTCGATCGGAAGATCGGTGAAGCAGGTGAATACCGAGGATACCAACACCACCAAGGTGCAGATCACGTCGTTACGGCTGTCGGTTGCCGCCGCGATCAGCGTGTTTGAGCGAATACAGACACCGATCTGCCGATTGAACCTCGCCATCCACAGTTTCACAAAGATGGATACCAGCAAAATCACCGCCGTCACCCACGAAAACGCAGACGCAGATGGTTCAAAAATCTTTTCGACAGCACTTTTCGCAAGTTCGATACCGGCAAGCATGATAAGTGCCGCGACGGTCAATGCAGACAGGTATTCCATTCTTCCGTGACCGAAGGGATGCTCCTCGTCCGGCGGTGACCCCGCCAAGCGAAAGCCAACCAACGTCACCACGGAAGAACCGGCATCCGACAGGTTATTGAACGCATCGGCAATAATGGCAACACTGCCGGACACAGCACCGGCAAGCAGCTTAAACAAAAACAACAGGACGTTTGCAGCAAGACCGGCAACGCCGGCTAATTTGCCGTAAGCGGTACGAACCGATGGTGCCGTAATAGTTTCATGATCACGGACAAAACGGCGGATCAACGCTTTGGTAAGCATTTAAAATCCTCCTCTCCCACAAGATCGTGGCCGATGGTCTTGCCGATTGCCTCAAACACAAAACGGAAATATCCCGCTCCGTAATGATGAAATTGACGGCGGCGTAACATCTCCGCCAACTGTGCAACCGTGACCCAACGTGCTTGCGATACCTCCTCACGCTGCAGGCGCATATCCGGTACCGCAATATCACGGCGAACCAGAAACACGTCACACAGCGAATTGCGACGTACCAATCGACCGAGAAACTCAAACTCTGAGTCCGGCAACACAATACCCAACTCCTCGCCGAGTTCACGGCGCGCCGCATCCGGGCTTTCCTCTCCGGCAACCACCGAACCGCTGGTAACCGCCCAGATATTCGGCATCAACTTGCGGTGCTTGGAACGGCGCTGAATCAGTACACGATCAACGGAGTTGACGATCCAAATATGTACCACTTTATGGTGTTCGCCCGCACGCAAACGCTCCCCGCGCCGAATCGTGCGGCCGAGCGGCACGCCGTTACGGTCGAACAACTCCCAGTGTTCCATATATCATCAACTCCTTTCCAAACGATATTACCTTATATTTTACCTTCTTTTGGCAGAATTGTCCACCTTTTTTTATTGACATGGCAGCACTCTTTGCGTACAATGGTAGATATGTGTTGAAAGCGAGGTGTGCCGCCATGGAAAACATGCGTTTGGATACGTTGGTGCGAGAGCAGTTCGGCGTATCGCCGGAAGAGGCAAACGGTCTTATCATGGCGGGGCGCATTTGGATCGGTCATGTGCCGGTAGACAAGCCCGGTATGACCGTGTCGACAGACACAAAACTCACGCTCATTGAAAAGCCAAAGAAATATGCCAGTCGCTCGGGATATAAATTGGCAAAGGCCTTGCAGGTGTTCTCGCCCGACGTCGCCGGCAAAGTTGTCTGCGATATCGGTGCCAGCAACGGCGGCTTCACGGATTGTCTGCTGCAAAACGGTGCCGGGCATGTGTATTCCGTCGACGTGGCGTACGGTATCCTCGCTTGGGAACTGCGCAACGACGAACGTGTCACCGTATTGGAACGCACCAACGCCCGCAATCTGACCGCCGAACAACTCGGCTCGGTGTGCGATCTCGTTACCGCTGACGTTTCTTTTATCTCATTGACCAAAATATTCCCCGCCATGCGACGGGTATTGATTCCGGAAGGTGCTGTCATCACACTCATCAAACCCCAGTTTGAAGCGGAACGCCGTCAGCTTGGTAAAAACGGTGTGCTTAAAGATCCCGCCGATCTGCCGCCGCTGTTGCGCCGTTTATTTGATTCGGCGGCAGAAAACGGATTATACGTAAAAGACGTAACCGTATCCCCCATTCACGGCACCAACGGAAACGTGGAATATTTAGCGTATTTTGAAAGCGATGCACCGCTTGATATCGCGGAACAACAACAACTGATTAACAAAGCACTGGCCCAAACGCCGGATGATTGAGGTGACGTATGAAACGAGTATTCTGTTTAACCGTAGCGCTGTGTGTTGTGCTAACGGGGTGTGCCGGCAATGCAACGCCCACCGCTACGTCGTCCACGACTGATACCACAGCCGTATCCACGACCGATACCACAACGGAAGCCGCCGCCACAACGACAACGTTCGCAACGGTGGGCGGCTCTTTGAGCGTGGTCACCACTCAACCGAACAATCCTGACGGTTTCGCGTTGACCGATGATCAGGTAACCGCCCTTGATGCGCTGATCGCCTCGTACGATGGCGCAGTGGCTGTCGGGTATTACGACATTACCTCCGGTTACCAATACACCTACAACGGCGAGCAAAGTTTCGTCGCCGCCAGTGTTATGAAAGCACCCTTTTGCCGCTATGTGTTGGGCATGGCGGAACAAAACGGATTGGATCTGTCAAGCATCGAGATGACGTACACAGAGGATATGCTCCTCAGCGGCACAGGCAGTATAAAAAACGCGGAATTCGGAACGGTATATACGCACGAAGAACTGGTCAGTCTCGCTATCCGCAAAAGTGATAACATTGCTTTTAAAATGCTTCGGATGGCATATTCTGTAGACGGTTTTAAACAGTATGCGCGATCCATCGGGATCACGGACATCGCCGGCATCAAAAACGTCAGCAGCAGCAACATCACGGCTGTCAACGCCATCACGTATATGAAGGATATTTATTCCTACATCACGGGTGACACACTGCACGGTAAAACGTTGGAGACGCACATGCGCAACACCACCTATCCGTTGATCCGTTCCAAGTATCCGGTCGTGCGCAAACACGGCTGGATGACAGGCGCCTATCACGACATGGCAATCATCAAAGCCCCTCGCCCATATATACTGGTGATCCTGTCGGATCACAGCAAGGGCTCCAACGAGGACAAGGAAATGTTCCGCGCGATCTCTGCTGCCGTGGAAGCCGTATCCGGAAACTAAATTACAAAAAACGCGCCGAAGGACAAGTTGTCCTTCTGCGCGTTTTCACTGCTTATCAAAGATTGGCGTGTTTAAACAGCTCACTCAGCGGTGTTTTAATGGCATTAGATAATTCAAACAACATATCCAGTGAAATACCGGTGTTCGCATTTTCAATGCGGCTGATAGTTTCATAACTAACATCCATTGTGTCTGCCACTTGTTGTTGCGTTAACCCGTGCAATTTTCGAAAATAACTAACGGATAACCCCAGATTGCGATATTGCTCATAATGTTGATCATTCACACTCATCACCATATATAGTATATTACACATAACGAGTTGACTTAATGATATAACATGATATATAATTGATTTAACAAATCATATTTTGGGGTGGTTATATGAATCTATGCGCTATCATCCAAGCGTATTTTCCGCATATTGAGAACGCGTGCAGCAAGGAAGTTATGGACCATTTTCGTGCGTGTGAGTATACGGAACTTCACAAGTACCACTGGACAATCGGACTGTGGATTCGAAACACTCTGCTTCAAACCGAGCCATCACTGGAGCAGGCCTTTTTACAGCATAATATAATGCACAAAGATGATATGTCTACCCTTATATTACGCCTGCTTTACATATATGAACAAGAAAAGAATACATGACATAAGAAAGCTCCACCGCATGCGGTGGAGCTTTCTTATACATCTAAAAGTGAATCAATTAACTGCTGTGCACAGCGAATACCGTCCACGGCGGCAGACGTAATACCACCGGCATATCCGGCACCCTCACCGCATGGGTATACCCCTCGCACAGCGGATTGGCAAGCATCGTCGCGCGGGATCCGCACAGGAGAAGAACTGCGTGCCTCCACACCCGTGAGCACCGCATCATAGCGATCAAAACCACTTATCTGCCGTCCAAACCGCGGCAACGCCTGCTTCAAGGCGTCGGAAACGAACGAAGGCAAGCATCCGCGCAGATCGCACAGCACCGTCCCCGGTCGATAGGAGGGCTGCACCTCCCCGAGCGCCGTGCCGGCAGTGCCTGCCAAAAAGTCACCGACCAACTGGATAGGGGCACGGTAATCCCCGCCGCCGAGTACAAATGCCGCTTGCTCCATCTGCCGTTGCAAGGCAACGCCGGCAAGCGGCGAGGCATCGGGCAGATCGTCGGGAGTAACGTTCACGAGCAACGCGCTGTTGGAATTTTCCGCGTCCCGTGCAAACTCACTCATGCCGTTAACGCACACACCGCCCTCTTCCGATGCGGCGGCGATCACCACCCCACCGGGGCACATGCAAAACGAATAGACACTTCTGCCGTTTTCCAAATGGCAGGCAAGCTTATAATCCGCCGCTCCGAGCGCCGGATGATCGGCAAATCTGCCGTATTGACTGCGGTCGATCATACGGCGCGGGTGCTCAATACGTACACCCACCGCAAACGGCTTTTTCTCCATCGCGATACCACGACTTAGCAGCATCGCAAACGTATCCCGAGCACTGTGACCGACGGCAAGGATCAAGTGCGTGCAGACGATTTCCTCACACTCATTTACCGTAATACCGCACAGTTTCCCTTGCTCGATATGAAGATCGGTAACAGTAGCCCCAAAGCGCACTTCTCCGCCAAGCGCCAGAATACGCTCCCGCAGGCCGCGCACCGCCACGCACAATTTATCGGTGCCGACGTGTGGCTTTGCTTGCCACAGGATTTCCGACGGTGCACCCGCCGAAACCAGTTCTTCCAGCACGTAACGGATACGCGGGTCCTTAATGCCGGTATTCAGTTTACCGTCTGAAAACGTACCGGCACCGCCTTCGCCGAATTGCACGTTGGAATGAGGATCCAGCACACCGGTACGGCGAAACAAGTCCACCGCCACACGGCGTTCTTCCACCGTCTCCCCGCGTTCAAGCACGAGCGGTTGCAAGCCGGCGCGCGCTAAGATCAGAGCAGCAAACAGCCCCGCCGGACCGCTTCCCACCACCACGGGACGGCAAGCCGTTTTCGGCACGCTCGGAACGTTCAGCACCGTCGGCAACAGAAGCGATACGTCCGGCAAACTCAAAAGCGCCGCCTCATCAGCGGCAACGCTGACCGCCGCCGTCATCTGAAACGAAACCGCATCCTTGCGGCGCGCATCCACCGAGCGCTTGTATAAACGGCAGTCGGTGATCTCCTTTGCCGCGATTTTCAATTTTCGGGCAACGGCACGGCGCAGGTCCTCGTCGGTGTACGACAGCGGCAATTTGATACCGCCCACTTTGATCATTCGCTCACCGCCCGTGCCGCCGCGTGAGCAGACGCCCACGCCCAATGCAGGTTGTATCCGCCGCAATCGCCGTCCACGTCCAGCACCTCTCCGATCAGGTGCAGGTGCGGGATCAAACGGGATTGCAGGGTAACGGGATCCACGTCGCGGGTATCAATGCCGCCGGCGGTCACCTGCGCGCCGCCGAACCCCTGCGTTCCGATCACTTTAACCGTAAATCGTTTAATAGTCGCTGCCAAACGGCGGTGATCCGTCACCGTGTCACTAAGCGACAAGCCCGATGCGCGGCACACCGTCTGCCCGATGCGCTTATGTAACAACCCCGTCAAAAAGTCCTCTGCCGTGCGGGCAGGTCGGACGGCAAGCTGTGCCATCAGTGCCTCCTCCGACAACGCGGGAAGCAGGTCGATAACCGCCTCCATTGTACCGTTTTTACGGCGCTCCCAGTCGCCGACCGTGCGCGAGATCTGCATCACAGCCGGACCGGAAATGCCGTATTCGGTAAAAAGAAGCTCGCCGGTGTGACAGCAAAGCGGTTTCCCGTCCTGCACGAAAGACACGGTCGCATCGGTACGAAGTCCTTTCATCGCTTTCACAAACGTCGTGTCGGTTTTCACCTGCACGATCGACGGAAACAGCGGTGTCTTACGGTGACCGAGTGCGGTTGCCAATGCATACCCCTCTGCCGAGCCGCCGAGCGAGGGTGCGGCCGCACCGCCGGTTGCTAAAATCACGTGCTTCGCATACAGCGTCTCGCTTGCGGTCACAACGGAAAAACCGCCCTTTTCGGGGCGGACAGCGGTCACCGCCGCATCGCATTGCTCGGTAACACCTAATGCTTTTAATTCCAAGCGCAGGCAATCCAGCACGGCGGCTGCCTGCTCACACAGCGGGTATTCTCTCCCCTCCTCGCGCGAGGAACAAACGACTCCAAGCGACTCAAAAAAATCAAGACACGCCTGCGGCGGGAAGGCATCCAGCACGGGGGCGGTAAAAGATACGTCCGCACCGTGATAGTGCGACACGTCGGCACGGCGGTTGGTGATATTGCAGGTCCCGTTACCGGTGGCCAGCAACTTTTTACCGACACGCGGTGCTTTTTCCATGATGATCACCTGATCGCCGCCGATCTTTCGCGCACAAAACACCGCCGCCGCGAGCCCGCTTGCGCCGCCGCCGACAATCAGCGTATGCCACTGTTTCGCCATATTTCCCACCTCGTTTTTCCCCTTTAGTATATCGGCTTTTCCCCTTGCCGTCAAGGTTTGCTAAGGTATTAAAATTTTTGTCTCCGTTATCGATATAATGTGTCTTTTCCGGCATACACTATTCAAGATAGGAGGATAAAGCATGATCTACACCAACGAATTATTTGATCTGTCCAAAAGCATCGCGGGCAGACACTTGTCGGGATACCGACATCCGTGGGACGCCTTACCGCACATCGGCGAGCATATTCTGCAACTCATCAAAACGCTGCCCCACGAACTATTTGAGCAACGAGACGAAAATATCTGGATCGCGAAATCCGCCAAAATTCACCCAAACGCGATAATTGCAGGCCCGTGTATCATCGACGAGGCCGCCGAAATACGTCCCGGTGCCTTTATCCGCGGCAACGCACTCATCGGCAAGCACGCGGTAGTCGGCAATTCCACCGAACTCAAGAACGTCATATTATTTGACGGCGTGCAAGTGCCGCATTACAACTACGTCGGTGATTCCGTTTTGGGTTATCGCGCACACATGGGCGCAGGAGCGATCACCTCGAACGTTAAGAGTGACAAGTCTCTCATCGTCATTCGAAACGGCGGCGAGCGTGCCGAAACGGGGCTTAAAAAATGCGGAGCCATGCTCGGCGACTATGTCGAAGTCGGCTGTAACAGCGTGTTGAATCCCGGCACGGTGATCGGAAAGGGCTCACAGGTATACCCGCTTTCTTCCGTGCGAGGTGTGATCCCTGCAGAACACATTTATAAAAATGCACGGGAGATCGTGCAGAAACGGAGTGAATAAGATGGGGCGGTTATTCGGAACGGACGGTGTTCGCGGCATCGCCAACACCGAACTGACGTGTGAACTGGCGTACGGTATCGGGAAAGCGGCGGCATTAGTACTCGCCAAAGACGGACGCAGACGCCCGGTATTTCTCATCGGATCAGACACGCGTGCCTCTTCGGATATGTTGGATGCCGCGCTGACTTCGGGACTTTGCGCCGTCGGTGCCGACGTGATCCGCCTCGGTGTGATTCCCACCCCCGCCGTCGCGTTTTTGGTCGGCAAATACAAAGCGGATGCGGGTATCATGATCTCCGCGTCACACAATCCTGCCGAATACAACGGCATCAAGCTTTTCTCGGGCGACGGATATAAGTTGCCCGATGCCTTGGAAGAGGAGATCGAGCAGATCGTACTGGACGGCAATACGACCTTCCCCGCCCCGATCGGCGGTGACGTCGGTCGGGTAACGACGGCACACAACGCGACAAAAGATTACGTTGACCACCTCAAAAGCACCGTGCTGTACGCGCCCGAGGGCTTGCGTATTGCCGTCGACTGTGCCAACGGTGCGGCATCCGTCACCGCCGAGCGCTTGTTCCGTGAACTGCGCACCGACGTGCATCTTCTCCATCACACGCCGAACGGCATCAACATCAACCGCGACTGCGGTTCCACCCATTTGGATAGCTTGTCAAAATACGTTGTCGAAAACGGTCTGGACCTCGGTATCGCGTTCGACGGTGATGCCGACCGTTGCCTGTGCGTGGACGAAAACGGCAACGAGGTCGACGGCGATCAGATCATGGCGATCTGTGCTATTGACATGAAAGAACGCGGCAAACTGGCAGGCGATACCGTCGTCGGTACCATCATGACGAATTTCGGCTTCACCAAATTCTGCAAGGATAACGACCTGCAGTTTATCGCCACCAAGGTCGGCGACCGCTACGTGTTGGAAGAACTGCTGCTCGGCGATTTCTCCTTTGGCGGCGAACAGTCGGGACACGTGATTTTCCGCGATTTTGCCACCACCGGTGACGGTCAACTGACCGCGATCCAGCTCTTATCCTATCTCAAGCGGAGCGGCGCAAAGCTCTCAGAGCTTGCCGCCATCATGACAAAATACCCGCAGCTGAACATCAACCTCACCGTATCGGCAGAAGGAAAACTGCAATTTTATACCAACAGTGCCATCAAAAAAGCCATGACAAGCGCCAAAAAAACACTGGACGGCATCGGTCGGATCGTGGTGCGCCCCTCCGGCACCGAACCGCTCATCCGTGTCATGGCAGAGGGCGACGATCCGGCACTTGTAAAAGAACAAGCCGAAGCGGTGGCTGCCGTCATCCGCGAACAATTACAGTAAAAAAGCGCCTCCCTGTCGGGAGGACCTTTTTTATAAGACACCACGTTTATACAACCCACGCGTGAAATCGGCGGGCGGTTTACCGCCGCTTCGGTACTGATCCAACACGCGGGACACCCTGGCAGGTGCTTCATCCGTAAAATGCAGATACAGAAAATCGTGTGGCGGTAATTGTGGCAGCATATCCGCCAAATACAGCGGCACGGCATTTAAGAGTTCACTGCATTCGCCGGCACAGCGCACCGGAAATTCGGTGCCGCGCCGATCGATAAGCGCACTACTGCCGCCACAAGACAAACAACCAACCGCCGCCGATACGGGGCACGCGCGCAACAGCATCAACGGTTGTCTGCCGTAAGCAAACAAACCGACGCATCCTTTTCCTTCTGCAAACCGCATCTGCGGAAAGGTAAGTTCAAAGGAGAGAATCGCCGCTTTGGCGCCGTCCTCGGCGATGGCGGAGAGTGACTCGCTGTTTAGAATATGTAAAAACGCACCGGCAATCGGTGCAAGCCCCGCCGCTTTGGCAAGCGGAATTGCGCCGATCGTATTACAAAGGGCAAACGCCGCACCGTCTGCGGCGGCACGCTCCAATTGTTTTTTTACGATATTTTCTCTGCCGAATAATCCACGCGGGATCTCCACGCCCCAAAACGGAACTTGGGGGCGTTTGCCCGGCGGCACGATCCATGCATCCGCATCCCCGCGAATCTGATCAAGGGATTCCACCCGCGCCACCAGTCCATGCAACAAACCGTTCGGCAACACGGCAGGCGGCACCGTTTTATCCTCAAAGGGAACGGGTACCGTGCACGAGCGAACGCTGAGCAATTCCTCCAAAGCACTTCGCCGCAGCGCGTTCACGGCGGATAACGGCACCGCCGCCGGCTCGACAGCGACAACGGCTAAAAACGGTGTCCCGCCGGTCTTTTGTAAAGCAGTAATTAAACGATCGACATCCAAAACGCTGTCCATCTTCGGTGTATCCGCATCGGTAACCGTCACGGTATGCCCGTCACGGTCCTCTGCCACC
Source organism: Acutalibacteraceae bacterium (assembly GCA_045590415.1). GTDB lineage: Bacteria > Bacillota > Clostridia > Oscillospirales > Acutalibacteraceae > RGIG3009. The sequence continues at coordinate 19,514 of JAZNRA010000140.1, forward strand.
AGTGTCAGCGGATCGGCAGTCAACGACAAAGTAATTGGTACCGATTGCCGTTCGCGTCTGTACAAATGTGCCAAACGGTTGAGCACCGCGGGCGGCGCAATATCCTCCGGGCGGCGTTTCCCGAACAGCTCGGCATCACGCATGCCGGTAAAATATCCATCCGTGAAGCCGGTGCGTGAAAACACCGCGCGCAGATCGTCCAAGGTTTGTAAATCCGGCTTTTTCCCGTCCAATAAATCACGCAATACGGCGGTGGCGGCGGCAACGTATTCGGGGCGTTTCATCCGTCCCTCGATTTTGAGTGAAGCAACCCCCATCTCCGTCAGTTCGGGAATATGCGTGTACAATGAATTATCTTTTAAACTCAACGCGGCCTCATCGGCATCGGGGCGGTGTCCCACCGCAAAAGGCAGACGGCACGGCTGTGCACACAAGCCGCGGTTACCGCTTCTGCCGCCCAACATGGCAGACAGTTCACATTGGCCGGATACCGACATGCACAACGCACCGTGCACAAACACTTCCAATTCGCACCCGAGGCCCGCGCACGCGGCAATTTCCTGCTTGGTCATCTCGCGGGCGAGTACTACGCGAGAGAAGCCCAAATCGCGCAGTTGTTCAACACCTGCAGGCGTATGGCAGGTCATTTGTGTAGAGGCATGCAACGGCATCGTCGGCGCACACGCATGAATACGGCGGGCAAGGCCCCGATCCTGCAGGATCAGCGCATCCGCGCCGCACTCGCACGCGGCTTTTGCGATCTTCATCGCCTCCGACATCTCGCGATCCAGTACCAGCGTGTTGAGCGTGACATATACTTTCACACCGCGGGCATGACAAAAAGCCACCGCCTCTTGAAGCGAGGGGGTGGCATCAGCATTGGCTTGCAGAGAAAAATTTTGAGCATGGCGGCGCGCATTAAACGAGCCAACACCCAGATACACCGCATCCGCACCGGCACGGACGGCGGCTTCCATCGCTTCCCAAGAACCGGCAGGTGCTAACAACTCCGTCATCACGAATACAACCGACGCAGCGCTTCCATTTCGGCACGCAGCGCTTTGTTTTCTTCCAAATACTCGGTCACTTGCGTGCGAAGATGGTCTGCGGCCGCCTCCGACTTGTGCGAACGATCGGCATTGTTGATAGCGGTAAGCACCGCCGCCATGTTCATGGACATACGGGGGTTATCCTCCATCAACTGACGGATCTCACGGTCAACTTCTTTGCCCAGTTTTTCCATGTATTCCACCGACTCATCCGAAGACAACACAAAATCCGATCCGCAGATAGTCAGTTTAACGCGATTACGTGCCATGAACGATTCCTCCCCGCATACTTTTCACCATCAGTATATCACAAGAAATTCCAACTCGCAATGCTTTTTGCGGATATTCATTTAACATTTAAGATGAATCAAATGCGCAATACCGGGAATAGACTCGCCTTGTTGGGACGAGGTCGGCGACATCATCGCACCGGTTGCAATAAACAACCCGTCTTTCCATTTTCCGCTTTCCATATTACCGAGGATCAGCGAACAGAGGACAGACGCCGAACATCCGCAACCGCTTCCGCCGGCGTGAACGTCCTGCCGCTCGCGGTCATAGATCAGCAAACCGCAATCCATATATTCCTCACCGAGCCGCTCGCCGTCACGCGCCATCAGAGTCTTAAACAACGCGCTCCCCTCCGCGCCGAGATCGCCCGTAGCAATAAAATCGTAGTCTTCCGGATGCGTGTCCGTATCCGCAAAATACTTGAAAAGAGTATCCGCAGCAGCGGGGGAAAATGTCAAGAGAACACCATAAATTATATATATTGTGCCGAATTTATACTGTGCATATTTATTTTTTAGAATGAATATGGTACAATTTAAGAAAAATAATGGATGTGCTACATGAAAAATAATTTTTCTTTTTTCCAAAATACCGAATGCGAATATTTCCCCTGTCATAAATTATCTGACGACGATTTTAATTGCCTTTTTTGCTACTGTCCGCTATATGCTTTAGGCGATAAATGCGGCGGTAACTTCACCTACATAGAAGGCGGTATAAAAGACTGCTCAAACTGTACTTTACCCCATACAAGCTCGGGTTACAGTTATATTGCTGCAAAAATTGACGGTATTCTGGACATCGCAAAAAAAGATAAGTAAACTAAAACCGCTACTTTTGTAGCGGTTTTATAATTTTGAAAGAAAATATGTAACTGCCAAAAGGTCGGCAGAGCCGCCCGCCGATAAATTTCGGTCTATAAACTCACTGTCCAGCTTTCTAATTGCGTCCATTGACGGAAAATCGCTGTTTTTTAAAATTTCTTTTGCTCTCTTCTTTGCAAAATCGGCACCCTCTTTTCCCCCGCGGTTATAAATTGTCGTATCTTCCACCCCACTAATTAAATGAACAAGGGTAATAGCCCCCGAATCATTTCTGGAAAAACCCTTTTGGAGTGCCCGTAGAAAAATCGGCAAACCTATATTTTTAACCGAACCAAAACCCGATGCCACCTCTCCGCGAATTCCTTTAAGTTTATATTCGCGGTAAAGTCTGCCCCCTGCTGTCGAAGTATCGGCTTTTGCAAAATCTTCTTCAACCGCTTTTCTTGTCAAAGCAGAACAAAGAGTTAAAATTTCTTCAGTTTTATAATCGTTTTTTTCAACACTCCACAGTCTTCCCGCCGCACCGCAAAGCACACCCAGAGAAAAAATTGCACCCTTGTGGGTATTTACACCATCGGTTGCCTCAAACATTATTTTTTCGGCTTCTACTCCTGCTTTCCTCAAAGCTTTAAAAGCATTATCACAAGGCAAATTTTGAGTTTTGGCGCCTATCTCAAAACAACGACAAAAATAAGGCTTCAAAGCATCTGCACTCTTTTCAAAAAGCGCAATATTCATATCCTTATGACTGCCATTATTGTTACGGTCAACAAGCCCGGCTTTGGGTGTGGTATAAACCTCTTCCACAAGACTCTCATAAGCGAGGGTTCCAAAGCATTTAGAATCTTTTTCTAAAAAATAATCATAAATTATCCTATTTGTGATGGTTTGCAATTCTTCTACAGAGTGAAGTCTGCCCGCGGCACATTCGCGTCCCGCTTTGCCGCAAACAAGACAACCTCTATACGTATCACGGCTTAGTTTTTCACCATTTTCAGTTAACACATCCATATCAAAAAGTCTGCCAAGCGGATGGTTGTTTTCTATATCGATACAAATATCTTTAGCTTGTTTTGCGTCTTTAGAAACACAAAAAAAGCCTTCACTACCCGTAACCATAATATGAGTTTCGCTATGAACGATATTTTCTTTAAAACGTTTTTTTAAAAGGTTTACACCCTCAAAAAAAGCGCGTTCTATAATCGGCGTAGTCTTTACAGGTCCCGCAATATTCAATGTAAAACAAATAAGAGAGGTTTTGTATGTCGATAAAAGCTGTTTTTGTGTTTCTACTCGTTTTTCTCGAGCTTCCAACACTTGTAAAAGCGTAGCTTCACACATATTATTCACCTCTCTGAAGTTTTTATTTTAACTGTATTGTAAGGTCTGTTTGCTTTTCCTGTTGTTTATCAAGAAACTGCAAATTCTTTTCGGCATTTTTACCTACACACCCAATAAGCAAATACTGGTTTTTAAATCGGTCGTAGATAAAATGATGCAACAAATGAAAATTCTCAATTTTACCCGTGTGAGAAACATGTATACGCGGTCCTGTGCAATAATGCTTTCTGCCGTCAACCGAAATATGTGTGTTATCAACATAGGTAACAGGCAGATTTGCGGCAATCATTTCATTTACCTTTTTTTCAATTGTTGGTATATCAAAATCCGGTTCTTTTTCAGGAAATGTAATAACAAAACCGTGTCTTACATCATCGTGACCGCAACGCTCCATTTCCTCTTTCGGCATACAAAGCTCACACAGGTCTTCGGCTGTGTGCGCCATTAAGCGCATCGCGAGGGACTCGTAAACCTTTTCACGTATTGCCTGCGGCTCGGGTCCAAAAAGAGTTGGTCTGGAAATTAATATTTGTTCACCAACACCTATTAGCAAATTGGCGTTAAAGCCAAGCAAGGGATATACCAAATCAAAATGCTCAACAATAACACGCTTACCGTTTTGTAAAGCCTCGCTTATAGCTTCGGCTAAAACCGACATATTGGTAAAACCGTTTTCAAAGCGAATATCAACATGGTAAGTATGTGGTTCAAAAAATCCTCCGCCTTGGTCTAAAAGAGGCAACGGACGAACATAAACACCATCATCATCGTTTGTGAGTTCAAGCCCCGGGAACATTCCACGAAGAAGTGCACTTTTACCGGAACCTGCTTCACCCATAATACCTATAAGCTTATCAAACGGTGACAGATATAGCTGCGCTAACTGCATACCGAGCGAATACATACGCTGATGACCGCGCGGCGCAAAATAACTGCTCAAAATATGGCAATCCTGTCTTTCTAACATAAAAAACTCTCCTTAACTTAAAAATCCTTTAGATTTCAAATACTCGAATGTGGTATTCGGAACAAGCGCTTTCACGCCTTCTGTATCATCCTTGTCCAACAGTTCCCGAACCCGACTGGCGCTTATAACCTTGCCGTTTACTTCAATCCTTGGAATTTCGAAAACTTCTATTTTGTTGTTTGCAAGTTCTGATTTAAGTGTAATATTATACTGATTTGTCATTGGCGACAACGGTTCGGTACCTACAAAACGACAATTTACAGAAAACTTTGGCGCGAAATATTCCACAAAAATTTTAGCATCTAAAAGGCACTTCACTTCAGTTGCCTTTTCGCGTTCTTTCAAAAAATAGGTTGGAAAAGTGGCACTTGATACCAAATAAGGACCTGTCGGTAATACCGTAACATTAGAAATATCGCTTACACCGAGTTTTACCATTTCTGTTCGGTCTAAAGTAGAAAAGCGGCTTTTATCCTCCGACACTACAAACACATATAGCTTATCGCACTTTTCCGCCGCATTTTCAATTAAATAACGGTGTCCTAAGGTGAACGGATTTGCGTTCATAACAATTGCACCAACTGTACCCGAAGACTTTTCTTTACATATTTCCGCCAAAAAATCATTTATTCCGTTTTTACGGTTTTCCATTAAAAGCACATTTTCGGTTTTTGCCACCGTATAGAAAAAAAGCGACTGAAACATTTTTTCGTTTTCGGGTTTTGTATAAAGAAATAAATGATTAAAACCTTCCGCAAAAGCAGCTTTTCTAAGCTCTGATAACAAAACCGAAGTCAAATCTTCACCTTGATGCTCGGGCAATATAGCAATAAGCTTTAGAAGATTACCATCGCGCGAACCTGTGCCTATAAGTTTGTCATCTTCCCAAAGCAGTACGGTTTCTTTTATTTCTTCATCACAAGAAAGCTTTGCGTTCTTTAGAAACTCTTGCCAGATTGCATTTTTTCGCTTATCAAACTGTCTTACCAATTCAATATACATAACATTTCCACCAAAATTAATTATTTAGTTAGATTATAACTTATATATATCTTGATTGTAAAGAGTTAAAAAACTAAACTTGCTTTTACACAAATTGTATTATATAATAATGCTGGATTGTTACTATAACATTTTCCGTTTTAAAGGAGTTTTAAGTATGAATATTAAAAAATGTGCTTTTTCGGGCACTCTCGAATCAAGTGACGCCTACATAGAAATCGAACCGTCAAAAGACGGCATTTCGGTTGATATTGAATCTATTGTGCTAAAACAGTTTGGTCCGCAAATTAAAGCCACTGTTTTATCGGTTTTAGATGAATTTAAGGTTGAAAACGCCAACGTAAAGGTACTTGACCGCGGTGCACTGGAATGTGTAATAAGAGCGCGTGTAGAAAGTGCAATTCTTCGCGCAAAGGAGGAAAACTAATGCGACGCAGTATGTTATTTATGCCAGGCAACACTCCTAATATGTTAATAAACGCCTCATATTTGGGTGCCGACTCGCTTATTTTCGACCTGGAAGATGCCGTTTCCCCTGCCGAAAAAGATGCCGCACGAATACTTATAAGAAATACTATTCGGTATATGGATTTTGAAAACCAAGAAATTATTGTTAGAATAAACTCCATTGATACTCCGTTTTGGCAAGAGGATATTGATGCTATTCTGCCTGAAAAGCCCAACCTTTTGCTTTTGCCGAAAGCAAACCGTCCTGAAGATGTAATTTTAGTTGATGAGTATATGACAAGTCTTGAGAAAAAATTGGAGCTAGAGGTTGGAAGTATTGGTCTTATGCCTTTAATCGAAACTGCATTAGGTCTCGAAAATTCTTTCGCTATAGCTTCTGCTTCTATGCGTGTAAAGGCTATGCTTTTAGGCGCCGAAGATTTAACTGCCGATTTACAATGCGTCCGCACAAAAGAGGGAAAAGAAATTGAATATGCCAGAGGGCGTATTGTTGTTGCAGCAAGAGCTTCGGGTATTGATGTATACGACACACCTTTTACTGATGTTAACGATGACGAGGGAATTATAACCGATACCAAGTTTGCCAAAAGTCTTGGCTTTACAGGTAAGGCTTCAATTTCTCCGCGTCATATTGAAGTGATAAACCAAATTTTCAGTCCCACCCAAGCCGAAATTGACTACGCTTTTGAAGTAATAGACGCTATAAACCTTGCCAAAAAGCAAGGTAAAGGCGCTATTGCCTTAAGAGGTAAAATGATAGATGCGCCGATTGTAGCCAGAGCCGAGCGTACAATTTCTGCCGCAAAAACTTTAGGTATAGCAAGGAGCGGTGAAGATGAATAAATTAGTAAGTTCCATTAAGGAAGCCATAAAACTTTCAGGTCTCAAAGACGGTATGACCGTTTCTTTCCATCACCATTTAAGAAACGGCGACCACGTGCTTAATATGGTAATGAACGAGATTTCAGTTCTTGGAATTAAAAATCTCACCGTAAACGCAAGCTCACTTTTTGATATACATAAACCTATTGTAGAGCACATTAAAAACAAAACCGTAACTAATATTGCTACCGACTATGTATCAGCAAACCTTGGTAAAATATTTTCCGAGGGTATTATGGAAAACCCCATAGAATTCCGTACACATGGCGGACGCCCTGCTGATATTGAGTCAGGCAAAACCCCAATAGATGTTGCTTTTATTGCAGCACCGACCGCGGATAATATGGGCAACTGCACAGGTAAAACAGGCAAATCTGCCTGTGGTAGTCTTGGCTACGCTTTTGCCGACGCAATGCACGCTAAAAAAGTTATCGTTATTACCGACAATCTTGTGGAATATCCGCTTTCTGACCCCTCTATCAACGAAAAATATATCGACTTTGTTGTAAAAGTTGATGCTATCGGCGACCCAAAGGGTATCGTTTCGGGCACAACCCGTATAACACGCGACCCGATAGGACTTATAATGGCCGCTAACGCTGCAAAGGTTATTGAAGCATCGGGTCTTTTAAAAGATGGATTTTCATTCCAAACGGGTGCTGGAGGTGCTTCACTTGCCGCCGCTAAATTTTTAAAAGACATTATGCTCCAAAAACAAATTCAAGGCAGTTTTGGTCTTGGCGGTATTACAGGATATATGGTAGATATGTTAAAATGCGGTTGCTTTAAAGAACTTTTAGATGTTCAGTGTTTTGACCTTAATGCTGTTGAATCTATCCGCGAAAATCCAAATCACAAGGAAATTTCTGCAATAGAATATGCTTCACCAAATAATCCTAATGCCGCAGTTAATAAACTTGATGTTGTAATACTCGGCGCCACCGAAATTGATACCGACTTCAATGTAAATGTACACACCGATTCCAACGGATTTATGATGGGTGGTTCGGGCGGTCACAGCGATACTGCCGCAGGCTCAAAACTTTCAATGATAATAGCCCCTATGTTCAGAGCCCGTCTTCCCATTGTTACCGACCATGTAACATGCATTTCAACACCCGGTAAAGACATTGATGTTTTGGTAACTCAAGGCGGTATTGCAGTAAATCCAAAAAATGCAGAACTTCGCCAAAGATTAATAGAAGCGAAACTTCCTGTTATTGATATTTTCGATTTAAAGAAAAAGGTTGAAAATATTACAGGTGTTCCAAACAAACTGCCAAAGGGTGATCGCCAAGTTGCCACCATAATTGGTAGAAACGGCGATATTTTAGACAACATATATAATGTAATTTAACAAAGGAGAAACTATGCGCACAATTGATGCTACACTTATTACAAGCACCGTAAAAAAGCTTTGTATTGAAGCAAATTGTTTTTTAAGCAGGGATATAAAGAACTGTATCACAAAAGCCGAAAAGGACGAACCCTGGGCACAGGCTAAAGAAATCTTAGGACATATAATTGAAAATTACGAAATAGCCGAGCAAAAAAATCAACCTGTATGTCAAGATACAGGTGTTGCTTGTGTGTTTTTGAAAATCGGTCAGGATGTACATATTACCGGTGATATTAACGAGGCCATTAACGAAGGTGTACGCCAAGGATACACTGAAGGATACTTAAGAAAGAGTGTTGTAGCTGACCCATTAAACCGCGTAAATACAGGTGACAACACCCCCGCCATGATTTATATCGACCTTATACCAGGCGATAAAATTGAAATCACAGTAGCACCAAAAGGCTTTGGCAGTGAGAACATGAGCCAAATCGCAATGCTACGCCCATCCGATGGACTTGAAGGCGTTAAAAATTTCGTTAAGCGTACGGTTTTAGAAGCAGGACCTAATCCCTGCCCCCCAATAGTTGTAGGTGTTGGAATAGGCGGCACCTTTGACAAAGCGGCTTTACTTGCTAAAAAAGCATTACTCCGCCCTGTTGACGTTCCTAACGAAACTCTATTTTATGCCCAACTCGAAAAAGAACTTTTGGATGAAATTAATGCTTTAGGCATTGGTCCCCAAGGCTTTGGCGGAAAAACCACTGCGCTTGCCGTTAATATTGAATATTTCCCAACCCATATTGCAGGACTTCCCGTAGCGGTTAACATTAACTGCCACGTTACAAGGCACAAAACAGAGGTGATATAGATGGCTATAAAAATTAACACTCCCTTAACAAGAGAAAAGGTGCGTGAATTGAAAGCTGGTGACAGTTGTCTCATTTCAGGTGTTATATACACCGCTCGTGATGCGGCACACAAACGCCTTTGCGAACTTATTGCCCAAAATAAGCCTTTACCTTTAGATGTAAAAAACAGTATAGTATACTTCGTCGGTCCCACACCCGCGAAACCGGGCGAAGCTATCGGCTCAGCAGGACCTACCACCTCTTATCGTATGGATGCATATAGTCCAGATTTAATTAAACTTGGTCAAACAGGTATGATAGGCAAAGGAAAACGCGGTCCTAAGGTTATTGAGGCGATGAAAAAATACGGTGCAGTCTACTTTGGTGCAATAGGCGGTTGCGGTGCATTACTCTCAAAATGCATCAAGAAAGCTGAAGTTGTAGCATATGATGACCTTGGGGCAGAAGCTATTAGAAAACTGGAAGTTGAAGACTTCCCCGTTGTTGTTGTAATTGACAGCGAGGGCAATAATCTTTACCAGACAGGTCCTGAAAATTATTTGAAAAATAATAAATAATATTACAAATTGTACCATACCCGATTGACAAACCACTGTCAATCGGGTATAATTGTTATATAACAATTATTAGGAGATTAGAAGTTGGACTATATAAATATAAATCCTCAACTCAAAATTCCCATCTATCAGCAATTGGTAGATGCTATTCGGGTTGCTATAAAAAAAGGAATATTGGTATCAGGCCAAAAGCTCCCAACAGTTCAAGAAATGACCAATGCACTGGGCGTTGCGCGAGGCACCGTAAAACGTGCTTATGATGAATTGGAGCATATAAGTCTTATCCAAAAGGTACAGGGCCGTGGCACATTTGTAAGCTACAATCACGATAACTCCGCCAACCGTAAAGAAAAAGCAATGATTGCCATTGGCAAGATGATTGATTACCTTGAAAATATGGGACTTTCCGCTCAGGAAATCAATATTTTCATAAATCTAAAACTACGCGAACGCTCCGAACAAGAAGCTAATGTTAAAGTGGTTGCTGTTGAATGCAACCCCGAAAATCTTTCCCAGATTTCCGAGCAGTTGCGCCACATTAACGGTGTTGATTTGTATTCCTTTATGCTTGACAACGTAAAGCAGTATCCCTATAAGCTAAACGAAGAATTTGAGCTTATTATAACCACCTCTTCCCACGCCGAATATCTTGAAAGCGTAGTACCTCTTAAAAACCGTGTAGTTCGCGTTGCACTTCGCCCGTCGGCACGCAGTCTTTCAAAAATAATTAAGATTGAAGCAGGCAAAAAGGTTGGTATAATCGCAGGCAGCCGTCGCTTTGGCAAGCTGCTTTTTGAAACATTGAATATGTATTCGGAAAACGTAACGGCATACAATCCGCAAATATGCGCCGACAATGAAGATATTAAATCTTATATAACGGGAAAAGATATAATACTCTTACCAAAAAATTATAGAAAATATTTAAGTGGTAACGCTATCGAACAAATTTCAAAATTTAGTGGTGAAATTATTGAATGTTACTATGAAATGGACGAAGGTTCACTACTCTATTTAGAAACCAAAATTAAACGTTTGCTTGACAAAAAATCCATATAGCACAAACCGTTCATGTTTCTTTGGACGGTTTTTAAATTTGTTACATATATTCATTTTGATAAACAAAATTCGGCTTGACAAATGGTACATAATTATATATTATAAAGTTATATAACAATGACATACTACGAGGTGTAATTTATGGTTAATAACAAGAAAAAAATATTAGTCATGGGTGTTATCGGTGCCGATGTTCACGCTGTTGGTAATAAAATACTCCAACATGCCTTTACCGAGGCAGGTTTTGAGGTTGTAAACCTCGGCGTTATGGTAGCACAAGAAGAATATATCGCCGCCGCTATCGAATCAGGTGCAGATGCTATTGTGGTGTCTTCACTCTACGGTCAAGGCGAGCTTGACTGTCGTGGCATGCGTGAAAAATGCGACGAAGCAGGTCTTAAAGGGATTCCGTTAATAGTAGACGGTAATATTGTTATTGGTAAACAAAAATTTGAAGATGTTGAAAAACGCTTCAAAGCGATGGGTTTCGACCGTGCTTTCCCCCCTGGAACCACACCCGAAACCACCATTGAAGCACTTCGTGAAATTTTAGATATCACAGAGGAAAATTAAATGAAAAATGTTTTGTTGATTGATTTCGGCAGTAC
>JAZNRA010000141.1:0-4218 GCA_045590415.1 Acutalibacteraceae bacterium
GTTTTTTTTTGTTTCGGGTTATGGTTTGTTTCGGTTGCGCAGACGTTTGTCGAAGTGGTTTACCAAAAACGCTTGAGCAACTTTGCGGCACTGCGGCTCCGCCGCAACCTTGCGTCACGGCTTGAGCAACCATGCGGGCTATAACGCTACTGGTACAGGAAGCCTTTCGCATGACAACTGCTATTGTCGCGGAAAGCCTTTCAGCCCGTGGTACCAACAATGGAGAAGATTCCGCGGCGCCGCGGAGAGTTGACTTGACGATAACTGTGCCGGCCTTGCGCATGGATGCGCACGCCGGCACGCAAATTGCGATAACGTTGGACGCGTGGCTCCTGCCCACGTAGCCGCCCTACGACGCGGCAATTACGCTGACTTTACGATAACGATACGTCGCGGGCAGTGAGCGTTTTTGCCGTGTTTGGCGAGGTGTTGCGTTGCGCAATACCCGCCAACACGAGCAAATAACGCGAACGGTGCTCCGCCGTGCGATTCGTTGGTCGTTTCTGTGAATCGTGTCGTTGTGCCGCTTGCGGTGCAACGACATGATTTTTTTACCCACAGAAACGGCCACAAGCACAAGGAGCAGCCGAGAACGACTTAAAATTGCGACGGCGGCGGAAACGAAGCTTAAAAATTTTAGCTTCTCATACGCTTTGGATTTTAGTCCGCGCGGCAATTTTTTTTGCCTGGCGGTCGTGTTTGGCTTTCTCTTTGCTCTCGGCTTCGGTTGCTTTTTTTGGTTTTTGGTTCGTTTTTGGTTTGTTTTTGGCTTCCGCTCTCGTCTTCTCCTGCGGTTGTTTTTGTTGGTTCGGGTTCGTCTTCCGCTTCGTGATCGCTCTCCTCTTCTTATTCGCTCGCACAAAAAAAAACCCGCCGACCAACGCCAGCGGGCACAACAGCAAAAGCACCCTCAGCCACCCACACCAGACGGCAACGGCAAACGACCCAGCGCAAAGCCCGCGGCAACCACCGACGCCCGCGGCAACCACCGACAAAGCAGAAACACCGACGACCGCAGACCAGCCCGACGCGCAGCCGACACAGCCAAAGCCCGACGAGACGGCACACGCCCGCAACGCGACCCACGCAAGACAGGCGGCACCAACGAGGACAGCCCCGAACAGCACGAACGCAACGGACAGCCAGAGCACCCTCCGCAGGCCAAAGCAAAACCACAGACAGCAGAACGAGCCACAGCAAACACCTCCCAGCAGAAAGAACGAACACGAGCCCCGCCCGACGACACCGCCGCACGGGGCGACCAAGTGATTTGCACGCGGCACCAAGGCCCGCCGACGCCCGCGAGGGCAAGCCGAACACTATGCCTGTCGTGTTTCGGCGCAGACCGAGCGGTTGCGACGGCGAGCATGTTTTAGCCTTGTGCCGTGTGCTACACTGGGAGAACCGTGCGGCGTGCGTTACAAGCGTGCGCGGCATGGACGCCGCGCACCAGGATTTACTATTCTGCTCGTGGTACCACGGAAGAACTATCCCCGTTGTGATTTGCGGTAGACATAAAAATTGACCGTAGCTTTTTCGCCACGGCCGTTGTTGTTGGTTCATTATGTTAGGTCGTCTCAAGGTCAAGTGTTACTGTCCTTTTGTCGACCGTCGTCGCTGTTGTGATTTTCCCGAAGCGTCCGCCGTACTTGTCGCCGATCAGGATATTGTTCGTTTGCATGTACGTATTCAACGCGCTGATTTCCGATTGGCTTACGTTCGATTTCGGCGACTTGATGTTGAACGTTCTGGTGTCTCCGTCAACAAACATGGTCTCGAACTTCAGCTCGTTGCTCGTGCTTACCTGGTCTGCCATTAGTCAATCGCCTCCTCCGTGATTTTCGTTGTCGCCATGTATGTGTTATCCGACAACGACAACAGCATTTGCGCGAATTCCGTCAGTTGCTCGTTCGTCGCTTGAGGATTCACGTAGGCGATTTTGTCCGTTACTTTCTTGTCCTGCGGTGTTGTCGATGTGATTTGGATTGATACTTTAAGCACGGTAGATCACCTGCTCTTCCGTCACCGTGTATTTCGCTTTGCTGATTTTTTTCACGGGTGCCCCGTCGTCGCTGATGAACGTTTCATGGTACGCCGCGCCCGCTACGCTGTCCGCAAGCGTTACGTTCATATCAAGCACATTCGTTTTGAGGTTTGTGAGTGCGCTCGAATTCATTCCCGTGAACGTGTAATTGCGCGTCGTCCCGTCCGTGTATTCAAACGTCAAGCCGACGCTGTTTGTTACTGTGCTCGTCGCCAAATTCATCACCCCGTTTTAATTGCGTTGTTTTCTCCTCGGTAGCCTTGGACCCAAATTGCCCACCTCGTTTAGATGTCGACTAGTGCCGCTTCGTCGCAATACGTAATTGTTAACGTTGCGGTTGCTTCCCTATATTGCGCTGTCGCTGGCAATGTTAATGTGCAAATTGCGTTGCCTTCTCCTGTGTAGCCTTGGCCTGTGCGTCTAAGCTTTATGTTGCTCGCTGTCGCTGTGTATTCCAAATTCGGTGGTCTTTTCCCGCTTAGTGTCGGTATCCTCGCTTCGCCTAAATACTCAAAATTAAATGATGTTGAATCGCCTATTTGCGACAATCTCATTGTAACTGGAATTGTCCAACCGCTGAATTTAAATTGCGGATCTTCTCCTGTCGGCGTCGGCGGTTCTGGTTCTGGTTCTGGCTCTGGACTCGGACTAGGGACTTTCCTCAACTTCCTGCGTGATGTCCCGTTCCAGTTTCTGTTGCGTCAATCCCACGACGCCCAACAGGCCTGTTACCGCCGTGTGAAAGTTATTCGCGTTCGTTTGCAGTCCGTTCACGCCCGCGAGTTTGTAACTCCCTTCTTCGTTGGGCTTGTAAACTCTCGCTGACGCTTTTTGGATCGCCGAAAATTGATATGCCATAGTTCATCACTCTCCTTTTACTGTGCATTTTACTTTTTGTTCGGCTGTTTGACAAGCGTAAAAATGCTTTTTTGGAAGCAGATAATAAAGAAAAAAAAGATTCGGTACCCGTTGACATTCGTGCCTAAAAAGTGTATCTTAAATTACACACTTTATATATTCTGCGTACACACTTTAGTTCGCTGGATATATCGTTTGTTGTTGTTGTTGTTGGTTTTTTGTGTTATTGTGAGGTGATTTTAATTGCCCAAAATGACTGAAGTTATTGTTACCGATTTAGTTACTGGCGAAGTCGTTGCCGACAAAACTTATTTCGGTGCTCGCTCGAAAGGTGGTTGGTGCATGATGTATCAACAAAAAGGTCTTGAATTGATTGCCAAAGCTCCTAACGCTTCGGTGCTTAAAGTCTTCATGTATTTGGCTTGCGGCCAAACTTACAACGGCGGCATGAAGACTACCAAACGTGCCGTTGAACAGAATCTCGGCTTGTGTCACAAAACCGTTTCAGAGGCTTTCCGCTGGCTTAAGGACAACTTCATTCTCCACGAATGGCGCGTTGACGGTTGCTCCGAATTCATGATTTCCCCCGTCTATGTCTGCGTCGGCAAGTTCGATGACCGCATGAAGATTTGGAACCAACGCTGGGACTTTAAGCCCATGTACGCTTCTCGGCAGTATCACCGCAAAAAGCAAGCCGATTCCGATTCCAAAAAGACTTCTTGAAAGGTTGTGTTATTGTGGCTGTTTTGTCTCGTGCTCGTGCTATTGTCGTTGACATTGCTCGCGGTTACCTTGCGCTTCCTGACGATTGGTCGCGCCGTCTCTGGCTCGGTGATGACTTCCGTACAAAGCTCGACAAGCTTGCTGTCATGGTCGCCGCTCATGACTACGCCGTTGCGACAAGCCGCGATCGCGGCGTAGCCGCGCTTGCGGCTTTGCCGCAATTCCCGCTTCTCCCCTCTCCTATTGTCGACGCGCCGCCTCTGGAACTCGTGCTCGAATTGCGCTTCTTTGCTTACCAGTTGGACATTGATTCCTTAGCCGATGACGACGCCGTTGACCTTGCTATTGAGCGTGACTGGTGCGATTTCTGGTACGGTTACTACGCTCGTCAACTCGACGCGTCGTAACTTCTTTTGCATGGTTCTTGCCGATTGACTGTTTACGGTCGGTCGGTTTTTTTTTGTTTCGGGTTATGGTTTGTTTCGGTTGCGCAGACGTTTGTCGAAGTGGTTTACCAAAAACGCTTGAGCAACTTTGCGGCACTGCGGCTCCGCCGCAACCTTGCGTCACGGCTTGAGCAACCATGCGGGCTA
>JAZNRA010000142.1:0-16746 GCA_045590415.1 Acutalibacteraceae bacterium
ATGGCTACGATCCGACTTTATCAAAGAACGTGCTCACGCGGCCAAGCGACATGGCGGCGCCGTTTTGTTCTTTGATGGCGGCAAGATACCCGAAATACGTCCATTGGATCGCTTCGCGCGCGTTGGACGCGGGCTCGCTGATATCAAAGCCGTACAGAGCCGCCATTTCCTTGAGCTTGCCCAAAAACGCGATCTGCTGATATAACTCCTCGCTCTGGCGGGTCTGGAACGTGTCAAAATAGGTTTCTTCAAGGGCGTGCTTGTCCCGCTTTTTCTCTTCGATCAGGCGGTCTACACCGTACAGGGCCACGCGGCGGTAATCGCCGATGATACGGCCTCTGCCGTAAGCGTCCGGCAGACCCGTGATGACGTGGCATTTGCGCGCGGCGCGCATTTCGTCGGTATACGCGCGGAACACGCCGTCGTTATGGGTGGTGCGGTACATGAATTCCTCTTCCACCTTGCGGCTGAGCTTGTAGCCGTACGCCTCGCAGGCGTTACGCACCATGCGCATACCGCCGAACGGGTTGACACCGCGTTTGAGCGGGCGGTTGGTCTGTAAGCCCACAATGATCTCGTTTTCACGGTCAAGATAACCGGGGGAATAACTCGTCAGGGAGGACACGGTGTCCACGTCAATATCCAACACACCGCCGAGCTGATGCTCCAATTTTAAGAGCGCCTGCAAGCGCTCCATGAGCGCCTTGGTGCGGGGAGTGGCGTCAGCGAGGAACGCTTCGTCGCCCGTATATTCGGTATAATTGCGCTGAATGAAATCACGCACGTTGATCTCATCCTGCCAAGCACCGCTTACAAACCCTTGCCAATTTCGATGCGTCATACGTCATACCTCCAAACAAAAAAGGCAAACCCGGTTGACACCGGATTTGCCCAGACGGTCGGCTTAAAGGCCCTTGTCAGCCCTTTTACTTTTACACTCCACCGCAGTATTCTGCGTTATCCGTCAGTCATGTAAAAGCACTATCATCAGTATACCGAAATTCCGACAAAATGTCAACCACCATTACTTAAAAAATAAGGGAAGTTTTTCAAGGAAAATAATGTCGGTGCGGTCGGCGGCATCCCCCTCGGCGAGGAACGCGCACGCGGCGGCTTCAATGCCGCCCGCTTGTTTCACAAGCTCGCGCACGGCGACAAGCGATTCACCCGTGCTGATCACGTCGTCCACGATCAATACGCGCTTGCCGCGCAGGCGGTTTACTTCGCTTTCACCGAGATACAGGTGCTGCTCGTGCTGCGTGGTGATGGAAGTGACTGCCACGTCCAAGGGGTTGCGCATGTATACCTTGACACCCTTTCGCGCGATGACGTAGGGCTTGCCGGATTGGCGCGCCAGCTCGTACGCGATCGGGATACTTTTCGCCTCGGGCGTTAAAATAACGTCAAACTCCGGCACACGCTTTAACAGCTCCGCACATCCTGCCACGGTCACCTCCACACTGTCAAAGCAAATGAAAGCGGCAATATCCAGCGTATCGCTCACGGCGAATTTTTCCAATTTGCAGGGAACGCCCGCAATGGTCATCTCATAAAATTCCGGCATTTGAAACATCTCCTCTTTTACTGATCCAGCCATTGATCGAGCTGTTCCTTGGTGCGGTAACCGACGGCGGAATCCGCGAGTTTTCCGTCTTTAAACAGGAGCAGCGTGGGAATACTCTGAATACCGAACTGCATGGCGAGCGGGCCCTCGTCGTCCACGTTCACCTTGCCGACTTTAAGTGTGCCCTCGCGTTCTTTCGCGATCGCTTCCACGGCGGGCGCGATCATGCGGCACGGGCCGCACCAGGTCGCCCAAAAATCCACCAATACGGGAACGTCCGACTGTAACACTTCTTTTTCAAAATTCGCGCTTGTGAGTATGAGTTCCATACGTCAGTCCTCCTTGGATTTATAATACAGCATGCAGTGACAGAATCCCTCGAATTCGGGATCGTTCATCTGCTCACGGAATTCCTTGCAGATACATTTGTTTTCTTCGGTGCGTTGCATACGGCACGGACAATACCCGCCCGTTTTTTTAAGCCCCTCTTTGATCGCCGCAACGACGTCCTTGTCGGGGTTTAATGTGATCTTCATACTACCACCTCAACTTAGTTGATTCAACTACCCTTGGCTCCCTCTGATGAGGGAGCTGTCAGCAAAGCTGACTGAGGGAGAGATTTTTTAACAGCTAAATCTATATATTCACATACACCGCTAAAATTACGGTCAATATCCAAATTGCAGAATCTCAAAACCGTTAGGTTCTTATTTTCTAATGCTTGGGTGCGAACAAAGTCTTGTGTTGTTTGCTTGTGGATGTAATGCCCGCCGCCGTCCAATTCAATAACCAGCCGGGCTTTTGCGCAATAAAAATCCACAATATAGTTACCGATTGCCTTTTGTCTTTGGAAACGTACAGGATATTGTCTAAGAAAAGTATACCACAGTTTTCTTTCCCACGGTTTCATATTTTTTCTCAAATTTTTGGCAAGAGGAATATTCGCTTTGTTATATTCTTTCACGATCTCTCCCTCCGTCAAAAATCAGGGATTTTTGACACCTCCCTCGTCAGAGGGAGGCAAGTCATCAATTACAATATACCATCTTTCGGGAAGCTTTTCAAGGTAAATAGTACCAGTATTTTATTGATTTTTCCTCTGCTAAATGTTACAATACGAAACGGAGCGTGATACCATGATCCTAAAACTATTTTTAACGTTTTTAAAGATCGGCGCGTTTACGTTCGGCGGCGGTTATGCGATGATCCCGCTGATCCAACGCGAGGTTGTGGAAAAGAATAAATGGCTCAGCGACGACGATATTCTCGACATCATCGCCATTGCGGAATCCACTCCCGGTCCCATCGCCATCAACTCGGCAACCTTCGTCGGGTATAAGGTAGCGGGCTTTTTCGGCGCGTTTCTCTGCACGTTGGGCGTGGTGCTGCCGTCGTTTGTGATCATTCTGATCGTTTCATTCGTGCTCGAACAGTTTGAAGCGCTCAAAGCCGTGCAATACGCGTTCAACGGCATCCGCGCGGGCGTGCTGGCGCTGATTCTCAAAGCCCTTATCAATATGTACAAAAAATGCCCCAAGGGATGGGTCTCTTACGTCGTCATGGCGGCATCGTTTGTTGCTGTTGCGGTGCTTGACGTGAACGTTCTCGTCGTCATCATCGGTTGCGCCGTGTTCGGGCTTGTCACCTCTTTGATCGCGGAAAAGAGGTGTCGGGAATGATTTTCTTACACTTGTTTTTAACCTTTTTCAAGATCGGCGCATTCACCTTCGGCGGCGGCTATGCGATGTTGCCGCTCATTCAAAAAGAGGTCGTATCGCTCGGTTGGATGACCAACGAAACCATCCTCAATTTTATTGCCGTCAGCGAAAGCACCCCCGGCCCGTTTGCCATCAACATGGCGACCTACGTCGGGCAGGCGATGGGCGGCACCTACGGCTTGTGGGGTAACCTCCTCGGCGCGTTTTGCGCCACGCTCGGTGTGGTACTGCCGTCGTTTATCATCATTTTACTGGTTGCCCGATTTTTTGAAAAATTCAAGGAGAGCCGCATCGTCAAAGGATGCATGACGGGGCTCAAGCCCGCCGTCATCGGTCTGATCGGCTCGGCGATCGTCTCAAACGGTATCACCGTGTTTTTCCCCGTCGGCATCTCGCTGTCGGTGTTCGCCACGGTGGAATTCATCAGCGCGGCGGTGATCTTTATCCTCGCGTTGGTATTGGCACTCAAAAAAGCGCATCCGATCCTTATTATCGTATTGTCGGCGATCCTCGGCATCGCGGTGGGATATCTCTTTTGATAAGAATACAAAACCGGCTATGGTGTTCCATAGCCGGTTTTTTCTATTTACCGAGTATTTTCACGTACTGCATCATACCGCTCCAGAAATAGTCCGTCGCGAACTCGGCGTATGCATCTTCCGGCACGTACACGAAGCATCCCTGCGGCATTTTTTTGACCGCTTCGGCATCGATCGGCAACTCGTACGGCGGCACGTGGATCTCAATGGCGCGAAGCGAGGGGCAGTTGCTCAGCGATTCGGTGGTGAACGCTGTGACAGCCGCTTGTTCACCGATCACTACGCGCTCCAGCTTATCGGAACCCGCAAAGGCGTTGTCCCCGATGAGCACGACCGCTTTGCCGTTTGCACCGCGCGGAACCGTCAGCGTTTTCTGCGTTTTCCCCGCATCCGACAACCCGACGATCGACAACCCGCCTTCCACCTCTTCAAACACGAAATACTGTGCGTTGTCATCTGTCTCGATCGGCGGTGCGTCCTCCTCATCGGTCGTCTTTGGCGGCTCGTATTTGGGAGTGTCGGCGTGCTTACCGAGCACACGCAGCAGATCGTCCGCCAACAACGAGGTGCGCTGCAACGCACCCACCGAATTCAAATGGAAATTGGTATCGTAAAAATAATCTGAATCTAAGATATACGCGTCAATGTTACTCAGCAGGGGAAACGTCAGCTGCTCGGTGAGCGCCGCACAAAATGCCGCTTTATCCGCGTCGGTAGATACCACGGCATCCGCGTTGATGGGCGAAAAACCGAAATACACCGCAGCACCCCGCCGCTTGCAGTGGTCGGCATACGCATTGAGATAGCGGACGAATTCCTCGTCCAACAAGTCGGGTGTCAGCGACACCGGCATCGACGGATCGTAGCCGATCGGCATCTCGTTATACGGCCGTTCCACCGTGATATCCCCGTATGCGTTAAACGAGTCTTTTGCATAGATACCCGACGGCGACGGTTTGGTATTTGTGCGGACAAACCGCCATTTTTCGGCGGCGAACGCGGGGAGCGCCGCCGCTATTTTACCGAAATTGGACGTCCCGACGTCGCGAAGCATTGATAGATCGCAGTCCAGTGCCTGCCACATGCTGTGCGCGTTGTAATACAGCGAATACGTCTGCGTATTGGTTTCCGGGCAGATGACCACGATATCGCCCTTGCCGATATATGACCGCGACAGATCCAGCATCGCCTTGGTACCGATGGTCGCATACAACCCGTAATTCACGACGGGCATCCCTACGTACTGTTCCAGCCGTGCCGAATCGATGCCGAACGCTAAGTTCGATCCGCCGATCAGCACGATCTTTTCGTCTTCTATCGTTTTGAGCCGCTCGTGTTTATCTTTCAGTTCCGCCAAAAACGTTTCGTCGTACTGGCAGGGCGTTGCCAGTGCCGCACCCGCCACCGCCGCCAGCGGTGATACCAACACGATGACAGCGAGGAGGCAGAGAATTATCGTCTTCTTCATATCCGTCCCCGCTTTCTCAGAATTGGAAATAGATGAATGCGCCGGATCCGTCACTCACAAGCAGGATCAGCCACGCAAACAACACAGCCCACACCAGATACAGCGACGTACCGCCGAACAACCTTGCCCCGCTCGGAGAATCGTACTGTTCGAGTGTCAACCGACGGTCGAGCATGATCATGATCGCGATCGCCAGTACGGTCGTCAGCGCCCCGCTAAGGGTAAGCCCCAGGTCCGAGAGGAACGAGGCGGCACCGAACGTGGTGAACAACGTTTCCAGTATCTGCATAAGCTCTGCCGTATTGTTGGCACGGAAAAAGATCCACGCAAAACACACAAGCGCGAACGTTATCGCCGTGCGGAACAGGCGCACGGGCTTTGCGTTCGTATCAAGCCCTACTGCCGCGTATAGCGCGTTTCGTTTTTTATACGTCAGAGCACCCACCACGCGGTAGATTCCGTGGAGTAACCCCCACAGCAAAAAGGTCCATTCCGCGCCGTGCCACAAGCCGCTTACCAAAAAGACGACGAGCAGATTAAACAGCTCGCGCGCAATCCCTTTGCGGTTGCCGCCGAGCGGGATGTACAAATAATCCCGAAACCAACTGGATAAACTGATATGCCAGCGCGACCAAAATTCGCGGATACTCTCTGCGGAATAGGGACGGTCAAAATTCTGCATCAGGCGGTATCCCATAATGCGGGCGCAGCCGATGGCAATGTCCGTATACCCCGAAAAGTCGCAATAGATCTGCACGGCAAACAGCACGGTGGCCGCCGCGATCGCCAGACCGCCCGTTTCCCCGGGACGATTGTACACGGCGTCGACGTACACCGCCACCGTATCCGCGACCACGATCTTTTTGAAAAATCCCGCCAACATCCGTTTGGCACCGACTGCCAGATCATCGGTATTAAACGTGTGTTCCGCGTGCAGCTGCGGCAACAGATTATCGGGTCGTTCGATCGGTCCCGCCACCAACTGCGGAAAAAACGACACGAACAAGGCGTAATACAAAAAATTACGCTCGGCTTTGATAGTGCCGCGGTACACGTCAATGCTGTACGACAACGTCTGGAACGTGTAAAACGAAATGCCGACGGGCAGGATCAGCCGCAACGTCCAATCCGCACCGAAGAGTGCTCCGATACTGCCCGCCACAAAGTTGTAATACTTAAAAAAGAAGAGCACCGTGAGTGAGGCCGACACCGAGGTGACCATCCATGCCTTCTTATACTTCGGGAGCTTCTCAATAAGCACTCCCGACGCGTAGGAGACCGCCGTGGTAAACACGATCAGGAAAAACAGTTTTGCGTTCCACGTCATATAGAAGTAGTAACTTGCGAGTAACAGCGGGATCACCCGAAACTTGCGCGGGACGATGAAATTCAAGACGACCACGAGGGGGTAAAACAGTAAAAACTGAATGGAATTAAAGTTCACTGTTTTTCCTCCTTCGTCGGCTTGGGGGATAGCGCTAATGCCAGTGCCCCGCTGAAAAGCACGAGCAGCAGCACGTCGGACAGCGTCCCGCCGGCAAGCAGGATCACAGCGATCGCGACAGCGTGCCCCACCGCGCCGACACCCGTCAGTAACGTGTCGACAAGTGCCGAGCATCGTCCGCGTTTGCACAACACATATAAAACCGCCTGCCACAGAAGCAGTACCAGCGGCGCCAACGCAAACACAGGTCGTTCAACGTAGATCATACACACACCTTATTTCACGCCGATCTTGGCGTTAATAATATCCTCTGCGAGCCGTTTGGTATGTATCTCTCTGCCTACTGTATTGAGATGATAGTCGGTGTTGTAGAAATACTCACCGCCATAGAGATAATTCCGCACGTCGGAGATGAGTTCGCAATGCACCGTTTCGGCGATCCAGTCGTTGTAGGCGTCATACGCTTGATCGTTCAGACTGGTCGCTTCGACGTTGTTTATATTATGAGACGGATAACTGAACACCACCGTTGCACCCGACTCTTTGGCGCGGTCGATCACACGGTTCAGATGAGGGATGTATTCCTCGGGAATCACCGTGCTGTCAAAGCGGAAATAGCCGTTTGCCCCTTTGCGGTAATCGGGAGAGTTCATATCGCTCGTGAGCGTTTGCAGATCGCCGTACTCGTCTAAGAACTTGTTCGGCTCCTGCCATGACTGCGCGGGCATGTTTGCCGCCACGGTACAATACTGTCCGAGCGCGGTAAACACGTTCGTGTACTTCGATACGTCAACGTTCTGGAACAGGTTATAGCAGGTGGCAAGGCCCTGGAACGTCGCCGACGCCATTTCGGGATTGCCGTTGACGTGGTACGCATACCGACCGTATTGTTCGGGTGCAAACACCACGACGTCTTTTTTGGTAACGAGCGGCGAAATGGCATCCAAGAACAGCGCCACGTTCATATTGCCGTTTGTTCCGAAATTGACAACGGCATAGTCCTTTTCAAACAACGTTTGCATATAATCGGAATCGATGCCGTATTGCACGTTGGAACCCGCCAGCACGACGATCCGTTTTTGCTTGGCGGTCAGCAGTAACCGTTCGTATTTCTTACCAAACGTTTCGAGACTCTTCATATAACGGGGCGGCTGTCCCGCACACAGGTGCACCGTCTGAATCGGCGACCCGTCAAAGGACGCGTCGCTGATGCTCGCCAAGTTATCGTACACCGTCACCGTCTTGAGATTGGCACAGGAGGCAAACGCCCCTGCTTCAACGACCCTGACCGAGGAAGTGATATGTACCTCTTTGAGTGTTTTGTTGCCCGAGAACGCATCCGCGGCAATACCCGTTACCTCTTTGCCGTCGATCTCGCGCGGGATATACACGGTTTCGTCGTTCCCTTTGTATGTTGCAATGTATACCGAATACTCGTCATACTCGGTAACCGTAAAATCGGCAGGATTGGTTTCGGGTACCCATACGCAGTACAGATCTTGACGTTCGTCCGTGTTTTTCAGACGGAATTTATGGCCGGGACGGATCAACTCGCCCTTGCCGTTTTTATTATACGAATATCCCAGAAGCACGTACCCTTCGCGCTCCAAAAGACCGTCATCCTCGCGTGCAAACGGCATTGCCCAATAGGAAGTATCCACCTCGGTTTCAAACACGTCATCGTCTGCGACGGTGTATGCAATCGTACGCGTGTCGGGGCCTGACTCCGGAAGCGGAGCGGCGGCACAGGCGGCAAGCGATACTACGGTTAAAACTGCCATTACAAAAGCGATTGTTTTTTTCATAGAAAAGTCTCCTTTATGAGGCAATGTTTTCCTTGCTATGATACCAGTTGCGGTTGAAAAAGTCAACATTCGCAAAAGGGAGAGCGGCTGCAGATTCATATCCGTGCTTTGACAAACATACAGTGATAGCGGGAGCGTGAAACGTATGATTATTTTGAAAAAACGATGGATCCTGACGTCGCTCGTCTGTTTGGCGGTGCTGATCGCGTCTCCGCTTGCGATCAGCACGTATGCCGATATATGGCAGACCGCCGCGGGCACGGTGACGAGCTGGGGACTCAGTTTTCAAAACGAGGGACAGCCGCCCATCGGCAACGCCGATGCCGCGTATTTAAAGCAATTCAACGCGTATTACGTGGGGGATACCTCCACCGAGAACGGCAAAACGCTGTACTTGACCTTTGACGCGGGCTTTGAAAACGGCAACACCGCGCCGATCCTGGACGCGTTAAAAAAGCATAACGCCAAAGCAACCTTTTTCCTTGTCAAAAATTATTTGGATACCGCCCCCGAACTTGTTAAACGTATGGTGGCAGAGGGACATACCGTCGGTAACCACACGGCAACCCATCCCGATATGTCGAAGATTGCCGACCGCGCGGCGTTCGAGAAAGAGTTGAACGGGTTGGAGGACGCGTACCGCACGTTGATCGGAAAGGATATGGAAAAGCTATACCGTCCTCCGCAGGGGAATTTCAGCGAATCCAACCTGAAAATGGCGAAAGAAATGGGATACCGCACGTTCTTTTGGAGCTTAGCGTACGTGGACTGGTACGTGGACCGTCAGCCCACCCGCGAGCAGGCACTGGAAAAACTGACCGCGCGCGTGCATCCCGGCGCGATCGTGCTGTTACACAGCACCTCGGCGACCAACGCGCAGATCTTGGACGAATTGCTCGAAAAATGGGAATCCATGGGGTATCGTTTTGCCCCTTTGCAAGAAATACTGTAACGGATGCCCGTCCGCTCCCATACACTGTCGAAAAGGAGGCAGACGGTATGTGGGAAACGATCGGTGCGGTGATCGGGCTGTTGCTCGCGTTATACGGTACGGCGGACTTGATCATGCGCTTGTGCTGGCGACTGGTGTTTGCGGGGACAGGGGAGCCGCTCGTCTTGACGGTGACGGAGAAGGATGCCGAATACCGTATTCGCCGCTTTGCCGCGTGGATACGCCTGTGCCCGGCGGGCGGGTTTACCCCGACGGTTGTACTGCCCGATGAGAACGGACGGTTACAACGTTTATGTGAGGAATTGGGGCTCGCTGTTTCCGTAAAAACCGCTTTACAAGCGCCGAGCGGTAGAGTATAATAAAAATAAGAATATATGTTCGGCGAGGATCAGAACATGGACGAGGCAAAGCAGGTGTTATGCGGCACCGTGGAGCGGGTGGTCTTCCGTAACGGGGAAAACGGCTGGACGGTGCTGGAGCTTGCGGCAGAGGATGAATTCCACAAGGTGGTGGGCGTCCTGCCGGCCACGCAGGCAGGCGAACAACTTAAGCTGACGGGCGAATGGGTGGAGCATCCCAAATTCGGCCGTCAGTTTCGCGCGCACACCTGCGAACACGAGCTTCCCACCGACCGCGACGCGGTGTTTCGGTATTTGGCGTCAGGTGCGATCAAAGGGATCGGACCGGTCACGGCATCGGCGCTCGTGGCACAGTTTGGGGAGGATACTCTGCGCGTAATGGAAGAAGAACCCGAGCGGCTGTGCGAGGTGCGGGGGATCACCGCCTCCAAAGCTGAAAAAATCGCCAAAGAATACCGCGAGCAGTTCGGTCTGCGCGAGGTGATCCTTGCGTTTTCGGGGTACGGGCTGACCCAAAGCGAAGCCCTGCGTTCTTGGAAACGCTGGGGCGCCTCTACGGTGGAGACCATCCGCGCCAATCCGTATCTTTTGTGCTCGGCGGGATTGTACATTTCGTTCGAGCGCGCGGATGCCATCTGCATGAGCATGGATCGTCTGCCGGACGATCCCCGTCGGATTGAAGCGGGATTGTTACATGTGTTAAGACACAACCTGCAAAACGGACACACTTGCCTGCCGTCGGACAAGCTCATCGCCGCCACGGCACAGATACTCGGCATTGACGCCGTCAAAACAGGCGAAACGTTGCAGGACATGGTCACCAACTTCACGGTACGCACCGAGCAAATCGGCGAGCAGGTGTTTGTGTTTTTACCCGCCCTGCATCAGGCGGAAAAATACGCCGCTTCGCGGATTCGGTTGATGACGGGTTTTCATACCGAGGTAAGCGAGAGGATCCGCCGCAACCTTCAAATCATGGAGAAACAAAACGGCATCACCTATCAAGAGCGCCAGCGTGAGGCGGTGCTTGCCGCGGTGGAAAAAGGAGTGCTGGTGCTTACGGGCGGTCCCGGCACCGGTAAAACCACCACTCTGCGCGCCATCATCGCGTTGCTGGAAGGACTCGGTGAGCGGGTTCAGATCGCCGCCCCCACGGGACGCGCCGCCAAGCGCATGACCGAGCTGACGGGGTGTGAGGCGCGCACCATTCACCGCTTGTTAGAGGTCAAGTGGGACGACAGCGATACCCCCGTATTTGACCGCAACGAGAAAAATCCGCTGGAAGCGGATGCACTGATCGTCGACGAGGTGTCGATGGTGGACGCGTTGCTGTTTGAAAGCTTATTGCGCGCGCTCAAGCCCGCGTGCCGTTTGATCCTGGTCGGAGATACCGATCAGCTGCCCGCGGTGGGCGCGGGCAGCGTGTTGCACGATCTAATCGACAGCGGCGCGTTGCCGGTCGTGCGCTTGAATCAAGTGTTCCGTCAGGCGCTGACGAGTGATATTATTGCCAACGCGCACCGCATCGTCTCGGGCGATATGCCGAAATTCAGCAAAAAGCAGGGCGACTGTTTTTTCTTGGAGGAGTTTATCCCCGACGGCGCCGTCAATACGGTGGTGGATCTGTGCGCACGGCGCTTGCCCGCAGGGTACGGTACCAGCGTGTTCGATGGGATCCAGGTGCTGTGCCCCGGTCGAAAAGGACCGCTCGGCACGGTGACGCTCAACGAGCGGTTGCAGGAAGCGCTGAATCCGCCCGCCGAGAGCAAGCGCGAGTGGAGCGGCGAATCGTCGCTGCTGCGCGAAGGCGATAAGATCATGCACGTGAAAAACGATTACGACATCGGTTGGACGCGGGACAGCGGCGAGTTGGGAACGGGTGTCTTCAACGGTGACATCGGCATTCTTGAGGAGATCTCCCCGCGTGAGCAGGTGCTCAAGGTCCGTTACGATGACCGTGTGGCGCTGTACACGTATGAGCAAGCCAAAGAACTGGAACTCGCGTACGCGATCACGGTGCATAAAAGTCAGGGCAGTGAATTTGACACGGTGGTATTACCGGTCTGTCACGTGCCGAAGCTTCTTTGCTATCGCAATCTCTTGTATACCGCGGTCACGCGCGCCAAATCGCTCTTGATCGCTGTTGGGGAGCGCGAAACGCTGGGCGCGATGGTGAAGAATCACCGCAAGACCTTGCGATATACGGGGCTTCACTTCTTTTTGGAACAGGCGGGGCGATTTTTCTTGTGATGAATTGGAAACGGATCGTGCTTTGCGTTCGCGCCGTTCTCTTGCCGAAGCGATGCGTCTTTTGCGGGGTATTGATTCCGTTTTGGCGCCAAAGCTGTGAAGAGTGCGCACGGCAATTATCGTTCATCCGTTCACCGCTGTGCCCGTATTGCGGGCACAGCAAAAAGCATTGCGACTGCGGGAAACACCGACCGATCTTTGATAAGGTGGCGTCGCCGTTTTATTACGAGGCGGCGGCACGCAGTGGAGTCTTACGCCTCAAACGGCACGACGATCCGGATGCGATCGCCTATTTTGCCGATTGCATGCACACGGTGGTACACCGTGAATATGGCAGTGAGCCGATCGACGGGCTTGTCTACGTACCGATGACACGGCGCGCCGAGCGAAAAAGAGAATATAACCAAGGAAAACTGCTCGCCGAAGCGCTCGGCAAACGGTTGTCGCTGCCGGTGTATACGGCACTTGCCAAAATTTACGAAACCCCGCCGCAAAAGGCACTGGATTTTCATGCACGCTCGGGCAACGTGCTCGGCGTGTTCGACGTGATCGACCCCGCCGTTCGCGGAAAAACGCTCTTGTTGGTGGACGACGTGATGACGACGGGCGCGACACTGGGCGAATGTGCCAAAATGCTGAAAATTTACGGCGCCAAGCGGGTGCTTGCCGTGACGGTCGCCATCCATAAGCGCAAAAAAGAAACGGATGAGGTCACTTCTTGACCTCATCCGTTTTCAGCGTTGTAATTCGATAAAGAACTCCACACCGTCCGGCAGGTTTTGCACGCCGTAGGGCATGCGGTGTGCCTGCATGATCGCCGCAACGACGGACAGGCCGATGCCGGTGCCGCCGTAGGCGCGGGTATGCGCTTTGTCGATCTTATAAAAGCTCTCCCAAATGTGCGGCAGATCCTCAAGGGGGATGGGCGCGCCGGTGTTGAACACCGTGATACGCACACCGTTTTCTGCCGACTGCGCCTCGATGCGGATTTCACCGCCCTCGGTGACGTGGTGCAGGGCATTGGTCAGATAATTGGTGAACACCTGCTCGATGAGCAGTGCATCGCCCCACACAAACAACGGTTTGTCGGAAAGCGTGGGCAACGCGACCGCACGCTCGGCAAACAAGGGGGCGTGACGCTGTAATAACTTTGAGAGCAATGCCCACAGATCAAACCGCTCAATGGTCAGCTCGTCGCCGCCTGCTTCCAGTTGCATCAACGTGGTAAGCTTCGCAATGATCTGTGACAGCTTGGCGGCCTCGTCCTCAATGACGGAACAATAGAAGTCGCGGTCAGCGGTATCTCCCGCGATATTTTCGTGCAAACCCTCCGCATACGTTTGAATGAGCGAGATGGGGGTCTTCAGTTCGTGCGACACGTTGCGGATAAACCGACTGCGTGCCTCGTTTTGGCGAGAGGTTCTCTCCATGTCACTTTGCAACCGCGCGTTGGCGGTTTTGAGCTCCGATAAACTGGTTTTCATCGTTTCGGCCACGGTATTCAAGCTATGCCCGAGTGTGGCGAACTCGTCCTCGCCCTGTCCCTCGTAACGGTCGGAAAAATCCATGCGTGCCATGCGCTCCGCCAGGTCGGATAACTGCTGCACCGGGCGGGTGAACCAGCGGGAAAGGACAAAGGCGATGACGCAACTGACTGCCGACGTGGCGAGCGTCGCCCACCACGAGAAGCGCACGTTCGTATGTGCGGCATTTTGGTTGATCGGCAGATGCAGGATGATATGGATGCCTTCAACCGTCTTACCGTATAACGACAAGACGCCGTCGTGATTTATCACAACGTACGAGCCGTTGGCGGGTGCATAGGGCGACATAAACAACGCCGGCGTATCGGGAAACGGGTTGGCATAGATCACCTGATGATCCGAGCGGATCAAAATCGACATATCGTAGTCGTTGTGGTACGGTAACAGCACCTGCTCGGGATTTACCCGCCGCGCAATCGCCTCGGCGGCATCGGTATATGCTTTTGTGAGCAGGGCTTCGCTTTCCTGTTCGCTCAGTTGAGCAAAAGCAAAGGTGTTCAGCAAGCGGTTAAATAACAGCAGTGCCAAAATGCACACGATAAACACGCAGAACACCTTGCCGGCGACCGACCGAAAAAAACGTGTGACGGCAGTTTTCATACTTCACCCTCAAATTTATATCCGATGCCGCGCACGGTTTTAATTTGGTTGCCGACTTCACCGAGCTTGCTGCGCAGCTTCTTAATATGCGTGTCCACCGTGCGGGCGTCGCCGTCGTAATCGTATTGCCAAACGCTGCCCAGAATACGGTCGCGTGACAGCGCGATTCCTTTGTTGGTCATCAGATATTCCAAAAGTTCAAACTCCGTATAGGTAAGCTGTACCAAGGTGTTATCCACGTACACCTCACGTGCCAGCTTATCAATGCGCAACCGTGACGGATCGACCGAAACGGCAGTATCCCCCTTACGGCGCAAGATTGCCTCAATGCGGGCAGAGAGGATTTTTAAGCTGAACGGCTTTGCCACGTATTCGTCGGCACCCAGCTCGAAGCCCTGCAATTCGTCTGCCTCCTCGCTGCGGGCGGTGAGCATGATGATGGGCGTCTGATGCGTTTTGCGGATCTCGCGGCACACCTGCCAGCCGTCCTTTTTCGGCATCATCACGTCCAAGATCACGAGATCCGGGTGCTTGTCAAAAAACACCTCTAACGCCGCTACGCCGTCGCCGGCTTCCAGCGTGTTGTATCCTTTAATACGCAAGTAGTCGGCAATGATACGGCGCATACGCACCTCGTCGTCAACGATCAGAATGGTAGCAGACTTCATACAATCACATCCTATTTCAGATCGATAACGATCCGATCGTTCGCTTCAAAGCGTGCACCGCCCGTTAAGACGGCGATGACGCTCTGATATAAGAGCAGCGGATCCTCCAAAAACTGCTCGCGCACCAAGGCGGCCTGACGGTCGTCTGCCACCAACAACGTAAAGGATAACAGCGGAGTTTCTTCGTTCCCGACGGTGCAGGTCACGGTAACTCCCGCCTCGGTTTTTATGATCTTCACGTGGTTTTCCTGCTCACTGCGGCGGCGCGCGAGCAGCTGTACCGCCGCCTTGGACGCGCGTTCGCGAATGGTAAAGGGGAGCAAGTCAGCCAGCGTTTCCGCCGCGTGGGAGCCCACCTCGGTCACTGACAGCGTGTCGTCCTCGCGGTCGCGCAGGTTACCAAGCTCCACCAATTCGTCGATCGCGGCACTGGTATCAAAGAAATTCGCCATGCCGTTTCCGCAGATAATATCGAGCACGTCGCCGCGGGGCATCGGCACGCCCGCCGCGATCAGCACGTAACAGATCAGAATTTTTATTTCATGTCGGGAATGTAAGCCGCCCGGCTCCACGCCCGCGCCAAAGGCATCACGATTCATACGACGCGCCTCCTTGTATAATCACTTCATTAGTATACAAAAACTCCGCCCCGCTGTCAACAGCGGGGCGGAAGCGGTTTTTATAACGTAACGACCGAAGCGTCAAACAGTTTTGCCTCGTCAAGCGAGTGGGTGACCAGCACGATCGGGCACTCGGCAAACCGCTCGCGCAGCGCTTTGGCGATCGCACCCTTCAAGGTGTCGTCCAAGCCGTTGAACGGCTCATCCAACAAGAGCAGATCCCCGCCGAACGCCAGCGCGCGTGCCAACGCCACGCGCCGCTGCATCCCGCCGCTGAGTGCGTCGGGCAGTTCGTTTGCAACGTCCTGCAACGAAACGGCGGCAAGCGCCTTATCTGCCGCGTCGCCGTTGTCGGTGACCAAGAGCAGATTCTCTCGGACCGTCAGCCACGGCACCAAGCGGTTTTCCTGGAACACCATCGCCACACGCGACGCTTCACGGTGAATCGTGCCGTCGGTGGGGACTTCCAACCCCGCGATCAACCGCAACAAGGTGGTTTTCCCGCACCCCGACGGACCGAACAAGCAGACAGCACCGGTGTCGGGCAACGTCAGCGACATGTCTTTTAAGACGGGCGTGTCCCCATACGCAAAGGAAACACGATCAAGCGTTACCATGAGCGCCCTCCTTTCGCGTCACACGCAGAAGCAGTTTTTCCAAGAGAATGCTGAGTACGATCACCACCGCAGTCCACGCGAACACTTCGGGGGTTTCGAGCGTCATTTTGGCAAGTTGCAAACGGTTGCCGATGGCAAGATCGGGACGGCAGATAATCTCCGCCGCCACTCCTGATTTCCAGGCAAACCCCAGTCCGTTAACGGCGGCCGTCACGAAATACGGCTTGACGGAGGGGAGATATACCCGCGTCAGCACACGGCGCGGTGACACCGCGTACACCTTTGCCATTTCGAGCAACCCTTTATCGGTACGGCGGATGCCCTCCTCCACGTTCACCCAAACGATGGGCAACACCATTAAAAAGGCGATGAACGCGGGGATCACGTCGTAATCGATCCACACCAACGCCAGAATGATAAAGGACGCAACGGGCGCCGCGCGGATAACGTGTAACAACGGGGCGAACAACGCGCGGATCAAAGAAAGCCGCGTGGTGAGCACCGCCAGAGCCGTACCGCCGATCAGCGCCGCCAAAAAGCCCAGCACGATACGCAGCAGCGACATTCCCACCGACTGCCAGAACAGCGCCGTCGGCAA
>JAZNRA010000143.1:0-4912 GCA_045590415.1 Acutalibacteraceae bacterium
ATTCGCGAATTGGGGGAGAAAAACGGCACCATTGAACCCCCCGAAAAACAATGAAAAACCCGCCCCGCCTTGTTAGGGGGTGCGGATTTTATTCTTTATTATAACACCAACTGATACAGCGGGCATAAAACGATCGGCAAAAACACCGCCGGCAACAGGTTTGCGACCTTGATCTTAGTGATATTCAAAAGATTAAGTGCCAACGCAACGATCAACAGCGACCCCACGCAGGTCATTTCCGCAATAACCGCTTCGCTCAAATACGGCGCCACAAACTGCGCCAGCAACGCGATCGCGCCTTGGTAGATAAACAACGGTATGACCGAAAGGATCACCCCACCGCCGAGCGTCGTGGCAAACACGATGGAGGAAATGCCGTCAAGAATCGCTTTTACGTATAACGTGCCGTGCTCACCGCTGATCCCACTTTGCAACGAGCCGACGATTGCCATCGCGCCCACGCAGAACAACAAACTGGCACTCACAAACGACTGCGCGATCGTAGAGGGACCCTTATCCCCTTTCTGCAATCGGCTTTGCACCGCTTCACCCAAACGGTTGAGCTTCCCGTCCAGATCCAGCCATTCGCCGACCGCCGCACCGATCACCATTGATAACACCGCTATCAGCATATTCTCACCGGCAAGGCATCCGTCAATACCGATATATAAGACGCATAACCCCACGGCAACACCCAGCGCACCGGAAATACGCATCGGCAGCCCTTTTTTCAGTAATAACCCCACCAACGAGCCGACAACGATTGCCGCGACGTTGACGAGCGTTCCCCATAATGCAGACATTTCTCTATTCCTTTCTGTATAATTTCCATATATTTATACAATTTGTAAACAACTTGCCTTTTGCGCATACCCGTGCTACAATAGCGTAAGAGAAAAGGAGGTGTGTGCGATGGCGCGAGGCCGTATTCGCTTTTTGGACGAACTGCGCGGGTTGTGTATTTTGCTGATGGTATGTTATCACGCGTTTTACGTTGTCGGCTATTTGTTTGACGTGGCGTTTGCACGCACGCTTTTCGATTTTTTCGTACCGACACAACCGTTTTTTGCGGGATTATTCGTTCTGATCTGCGGTATTTCCTGCCACCTGTCACACAGCAACCTGAAACGCGGCCTGTTCCTTGCCGGCGCGGCGGCGCTGCTGTCCCTCGTCATGTGGTGTGCTGTCTTTTGGGGGATTCTGGACCGCAGCTCTTACGTATGGTTTGGTGTTCTGCACTGTCTGGCAGCGTGTATCCTGTTATATACCCTGTTCCGCCCCACCCTGCAGCTGATTCCGCCGTGGCTCGGTGTGATCCTGAACGCCGCACTCCTCTTTCTCTGCTGGCACGTGCCGTTCGACAGCGGCGGTTATTTCGGCATTAACGGTGTCTTTGAGTGGTATATACCCATCGCCGCACCAAATACTCCGTGGCTATATCCCTTCGGTCTGTGTCCGGTATACAACGCATCGGATTATTTTCCGCTGATTCCGTGGTTCTTCTGCTTTTTAACGGGCAGTTACATCGGTGTCTGGGCAAAAAAAGGCAAATTCCCCAAAACGCTGTATCGCTCCCGCGTACCGTTCCTCGCTTCCGTCGGCAGGCACACGCTGTGGATCTACCTATTGCACCAACCGGCCGTTTACGGTATTTGCTTTTTAATCGACACCTTACTCAAAGCACTATTCTAAACGGACAACCTCGCACGAGGTTGTCCGTTTTTATTATAAAGTCTTTACTTTGTTCAGCGCTGCCGCCAAAAGCGTGCCGCACACCGTGCAGGCGGCAAGTTGCCCCGCCGCCACGCCGATCACGTGCACGTACCACGGCACCCCGCCGTAGACAAGCGCCAATTCCGCACCGACGGCAACCGCATTGACGATCACCGGCGGTAACGTGGCAAGAATCGGCAGATTCTTAAAGCGGATCGCTCGCAATCGGTATGTCAGCACTGCCGCTACGGCAGTTGCCGCCGTCCCTATCAAAAGATCCCACCCGCCTGCAGGGTTGGCACCGGTAGATAATCCAATCAAATTGGACACAAAGCACCCGACCGCAAGCCCCGGAATCGCTTCCGGCATAAACACCGGTAGGACGGTAAGCATCTCTGCCACGCGGAACTGCACCGTGCCGTAACCGATCGGCTGGATAACGAGTGCCAACACGACGTACACCGCCGCGATCAGCCCCGCTCGAGTCAACCGCTGTATTCTTTTTTCCATGATCTTCGCTCCCGTAGTTTTGATTTCTATACTCATCGGTATAGGGTCAGGATGGTTTCGAACTGACCGTTCTGACACGGCTGACATCCTCTTCCGTTAAAAAGAGGTGATTTTGGTTCAGCCGAGACAAAAGCACAATGAATACGGTTTGTATTCGCGCGCATTTTAACAAAGGATGGGTAAAAATCGACCTTTTAACCCTTGCGAATAACGTCGATTCCCATGTATTTACGCAATACTTCCGGAACGGTAACCGAGCCGTCCTCGTTCTGATACTGCTCAACGATGGCGGGAATCACGCGGCTGGTAGCAAGACCCGACGCGTTCAGCGTGTGTGCAAGCTTCAGCTTGCCGTCATCGTCGCGATATTTCACGTTACCGCGGCGCGCTTGATAATCGCGCGCGTTAGAGGCAGAACTGACTTCCTTATAGATCTCCATACTGGGGATCCACACCTCAATATCCGAGGTGCGTGCCATACCGAACGAGCAGTCACCGGCGGCAAGCTTGCTCAACTGATAATGCAGCCCCAAGCCCTGCACCAGGCGTTCCGCCTTGCCGACCAACTCCTCAAACGCCGCATCGGAGCCCTCTGCAGTGGTATATTGCACCATTTCCACCTTGTTGAATTGATGTCCGCGGATCATGCCGCGCTCCTCAGAGCGGTAGCTGCCCGCCTCGCGGCGATAGCACGGCGTATACGCAATATATTTGCGCGGAAGCTCGGCTTTGCTCAAAATTTCATCGCGGTGCAGGTTAACGAGCGCCGTTTCGGCGGTCGGCAGCATGAATTTCTTGTCGGAACTGGTCGGGTTTTGGATCCAATACACCTCTTCGGTGAATTTCGGGAACTGACCCGCCACGTAACCGCAGTCATAACCGAGCATGTGCGGCGGCAGAATAAACTCGTAGCCGTCCTTGATATGCTCGTCAATAAAGTAATTTAAGAGCGCCCATTCCATACGCGCGCCCCAGCCGCGGTATACCCACGAGCCGTTACCCGCCAGCTTGGCACCGCGCTCATAGTCGATAAGCCCCAGATCCTCGCACAATTCCACGTGATTCTTGATCGGGAACGAAAACTGCGGTTTTTCCTTGTAGGTATGCACGACGGCATTGTTTTCCTTGCCGCCGGCGGCAAGATCCTCATCCGGCAGATTCGGGATCGCATAGATCAGTTCTTTTTGCTTCGCTTCCAGCTCACCGATCTTCACGTCCGCTTCCTTGATCTGCGTGGACAGCTCTTTCATTTCCGCCATAATAGCGGAAACGTCGCCGCCCGCCTTCTTGATCTGCGGAATTTGCTTGGAAGCCGCGTTCTGCTGTGCTTTGAGAGCGTCGGTCTTGCCGGACAGCTCACGGCGCTCGGCGTCGATCTGCAAGATCTCGTCAATAACGGTATCCAGATCCATTTCACGTTTGCGAACAGCCGCCTTCACGTAATCCGGATTACTGCGTACTAATTTAATATCGATCATTATAACTACCTCTTTCCTATTCCTGCGGTACCAAACGGTTTGCGATATCCGTCAAATCGTCTT
This sequence comes from Acutalibacteraceae bacterium, assembly GCA_045590415.1. GTDB lineage: Bacteria > Bacillota > Clostridia > Oscillospirales > Acutalibacteraceae > RGIG3009. The sequence goes on from JAZNRA010000143.1 coordinate 3,765, forward strand.
TCCCGTAAAACTCCAACTGTAAGGTACCGCCCTCGCCCTTTGCCAGCACGCGTACCCGTCTGCCCAGCTTTTCCGACAACAACAGCTCTGCTTCGCTGTAAAAACTGTCGCGCGGCGGCGTTTTGCGTTCGCTGACCGGTTTGGTACGCGCTGCCTTTGCCATTTTTTCCAACGCCCGCACCGACAGATCCTGCTCCACAGCCATTCTCGCCGCCGCCAACTGCTCCTCTTTGCTCTCAAAGCTGAGCAACGTGCGTGCGTGACCGGCAGACAAGGTGCCGTTATGCACCATCGCGGCCAGTTCATCCGGTAAATTTAACAGCCGCAAGGCGTTTGCTACCGCGGGACGCGATTTGTTGACCGCCTGCGCCGCTTCTTCCTGCGTCATACCGTAGGAATCCATCAACGTGCGGTAACCGATCGCCTCTTCCATCGGATTCAGATCCTCGCGCTGCAGATTTTCAATCAACGCAAGCTCTGCCGCCGCTTGATCGGTCATTTCCCGAATGACCACCGGCACTTCCGTAAGCCCCGCCATGCGCGAAGCGCGCCAACGACGCTCACCCGCCACTAATGAATACCGTCCGTTTGGCAACGGGCGCACCAACAGCGGTTGCAGCACACCGTGTTGCGAAATAGATGCCGCCAAATCGCCGAGCGCCGCCTCATCAAACTGCTTGCGCGGCTGTGCGCGGTTGGGTTCAATGTCCGTAATGCGGAGTGTAACGGTTTTTCCTTGCTCTTCTACCGCATTTTCGGCAAACAACGCATCTAAACCTTTACCAAGTCCTCCGATTTTACCTGCCATGATCCCCCTCCTATCGTTTCATAATGAATTCCTGTGCCAGCGCGTCGTACGCTTTTGCCCCTTTGGAATTCTTATCGTAATAGTTGATCGGTTTTCCGAAACTCGGCGCCTCCGACAACCGCACGCTGCGCGGGATCGGTGTGGCAAACACTTTTCGCGGGAAAAACCGCTTAACTTCGGCAACCACCTGCTGCGTCAGATTCAGCCGTCCGTCGTACATCGTGAGCAGTACCCCTTCGATGTCGATCTGTGAATTGTACAGCCGCTTAACCTGCCGCACGGTGGACATCAGCTGGGACAGACCCTCCAAAGCGTAGAAGTCGGAGGCCAAGCGGTCTTA
>JAZNRA010000144.1:0-10618 GCA_045590415.1 Acutalibacteraceae bacterium
AAACGCGCCGCATTACAGCGGGCTTTTTCCTCTGCCGTATCGCCGTCCTCACAAATAAACGGATCGGGATAATCCAGCATGGTCCAATAGGCAGCGGCGAAGCAACCACTATTGACAACCGCCATCACCATTTCAGCGAAAGCAAGAGCAAAAATGTTTTCCAATTGGGGGTAATCAATGGCGAATTGCGAATCGTTACGCATCGGTGAGTTCGCTAACGTTTTGAGTGTTTTAACACCGAATTCGCCCAAAATAAACCGTTTTTCTTTCTTACGGGCACTCTCGACCGCTTGTTTGAACAACGTAACACAGTAATCATACGCATCCAACGAGCCGGGCGGTGTTTTAAAATTCATATTATACAGATGGGCGCAGTAGGCGTTCGTGATTTCGTCCATATTCTTGATTGCCCAATCGATCTGCCCGAAATTCTCGGCACCGGACACGTCCGTTGCCAACAGACCGACATTTACGTTGTGACGACGGAACGCTTTATACAAGCTCTCGTGATACTGTTTAAACAGATCCATGTGATCGGCAAACCAACAATAAGTGTTCCCTACCGACAACTCGTTGGTAACGCAATAATACTTGATCTTCGTACAGTTCCGCTCGTTGATAAGATAGTCTAATTTCTCAGCGATCTTCTCACAATATTCATCTACGTTCGTTTCGTCGGTAATGTACGGCATTCTGCCGGGAACGGCATAAAGAATCGTACCCGCTTTTCGGAACGTGAGATCGTAATAATCGGCAAAGTCGTCCATGGCTTCGCGTGTCCAATCGGCATACACGGCAAAAATGCGGGAAAAGGTCGGCGAAATTTCACGGAACGTTTTGACAGCGACCTCGTTTTTGAACTTCTCGCTCATCAATGCACCCATCGTAGCTTCGCTGTTGTGAAACCCGAATCCGCTGAATAACCAGCGTAACGGAGGATTCGTAATCGTAATATTACTCATTTTCCGCACTCCTCTATCATGTCATCAAGAACAGTATACCGCTGTCAAGCACCGTTTTCAATCAACAAAATAGTATTGTTTGTGTAGAAAATCGTAAAACAATTGAAATAATTATGGCTTTGTGTTAAGATTTATTTGGTGATTATATGTATAATTTCGTAAACAGAGCCGATTTAGAGATCGAGTGTGTAATGCACCGAATAAACGTTGAAAGGCAATACCGCAACAAATTCCGAAAAGCCAATAGCTTTGTATATTACATCTCCGGCGGACATATTTTTGAATTTGACGGAAAAACACTCACCGCTCGGTCGGGAGATATTGCGATTTTGCCATACGGCGCCTCTTACACAAACACTCTCATTGATGCAGACACGGAATATTATCAGATCGATTTCAACATCTATAAAAACGATTTGCCGCAAGCAGTCGTATCGGAACCTACGGTATTCAGAAATGTTTTGGGAGAAAACGCACAAGCACTGTTCAAGGGTGTTTACCGTAACTACACGGATGTTGGAAACGGGAAGATGCTGTTGTGTATTGCTGATACACTTAAAATAACGGCTATGCTGCACGCATACGAAGCAACAGGTAAAAAAAGGAATACGACAGAGCAGATCTTTTTGTATGTCAAGGAGCACTGCTGCGAGGAAATAACCGTCAAAGAAATCGCCGAAACGTTTCATATCAGCGTATCGTTGCTTGAGAAAAAACTTCGAGCCGATTTGGGATTTTCCCCTATTGAATTAAAAAATTCGTTGAGGATCGAAAAAGCAAAACAGTTGCTTGCCGAGGGGTTCTCCATTGAAGATACTGCTCTTAAGACAGGGTTTTCAGACCGCTATTATTTTACCAAAATGTTTACACGTCTTGCTAAACAAACTCCCCTGCAATTTATGCGATCCATATCCATTTAACTGCGGGCTAATATAAAAATATGGCCTTTATTCCTTACAAGGTGCTCCTACCGTAATGCGACTCATGCTGTTACACACCTTATTCCTTTATACCATCGCATCCGGCGAAATACCGAGCGCTAATACAACATAGAACAGCGCAACGGTAATCAGCACGTAAATGGTCATGGGGACAGCGTTTATCTTGATCAGATTCCCTTCTTTTCCGCTAATGCCGATCGTGGCACTTGCGGCAACGGCGTTGTTGATACACACCATATTACCGATTGCGGCACCTACGCACTGCATGGATAAAACGTACACCGTCGGCAATCCCAATACTATAGCGGTATTGTATTGAAGATTCGAGAAAAGATTCATTGAAACGGTAGCTGACCCGGAAACGAATGCGCCTAATACACCGATAAACGGCGAAATCAAAACGTAAAGTTCTTTTCCCACCATCGCTAACGCACTTGCCATCTCGTCCATCATGCTGATACCGTCAGCGTTCTTGTACTTCATGATCTGCACGAGCGCCAAACCAAACAATAACGCCAAGGCGGCTCCCGAAACCTGTATGCCCGTATCTTTCCACGCTTGCTTGACGCTCTTCTTATCCATCTTGTGGAGACGGTTGGTAATCAACGCTACGATCACGAAGAACGTGCCGGGCAAATATGCCCATTTCAAGCTCCAATCTAAATTATCAAATCCGAAAAAATCATTGACCGTGATAACAAACGGTACACCGTTCGTCAACAGGCCCTTAAGCCCCAGTTGCGGAATACGCGTCACCGCTAATATCAGCGCAATCAACAGATACGGCGTCCATGCTTTGAGCAGTGACATTTTGGATTCGGTAGCCGGTGCCACCTTACCGGTAGCCAGCCACTCGGTATTCCATTCGGCAGGGTCGCCGAAATCCCAGGTCTTTTTAGGAAGTAAGAATTTATATTTCGCCGCTAAAACCGTCACGGAAATTGAGAATAACGCCGCAAGTAGAGAGGCAAATTCATAACCGATAAACAGGGAGATCAAAAGAAGCGGCACCGCAAAGGATAACCCCGTAAATAAAGCAAACGGAGCGGCTTCCAACGCGGGTTTGAAGGATTTTTCCCTGCCGTATATCTTGGTCGTCATCATCAAAACCATCAGCGGCAGAAAAACGCTGACGATCGCGTGCGGCAAAGCGGTCCAAAAGGAAAACCCTCTAACGAACGTCTCCTTATCCGACAACCCCAAAATGCTCAAAGCAGCCGTTACCGGCGTACCGACTGCACCGAACGAAACGGCAGTTGAGTCAAAAATCAACGTGATCATCGCTGCCGCCATCGGCGGAAACCCCAGACATGCAAGCAACGGACCGGCTAACGCGGCAGGTGTACCGAAGCCCGCGGCAGCTTCAATAAAGGAACAAAAGGAGAAACCGATGATACACGCTTGGACACGCTTATCGGGGCAAATATTCATAAAACCGCGGTTGATCGCCGCCGTTGCTCCGGATGCTTTTAAGGTATTCATCACCAGGATGGCACCAAGAATGATGATCAGCACGTCTGCCGAGGTCAACATTCCGTAAAACACGTTGGCAAGCAGTTCACCTAACGGGATATTCCAAAAAGCAAAACCGAACACAAAAGCCAGGCACAAAGAAATCAGCAAACTCCATTTGGCAGGCCAATTGAGGAACAGCATAAACACTAACGTTACCATGATGGGAATGAACGCTAAAACAGCTAACACGTCAAAGTCTCCCTGCAGTTCATTGCGCACTTGAAATCACGATATAAATCAAGCCGACAGTGCCACTTTTACTCGCACAAGTCAAACGCATCTAATAGTATGCGAAGCAATTTTCAATTCATTCAAAAAAGCAAAAGCCCCCGCACAGCGGGGGCTTTTATCGGTTACCTATTCGTTTTCAAAAGTCAACCATTCGACGTGTTTCGGATTGGGATCAAAGGTTAGGATCGCTTCCTCAAGCGTTGCCTGATCGGTCGCTTTCCACTGCTCGCCGTTGGGACCGTAATAGAGCGTGTTTCCGCTCTCGCTTGCCTTTTCATAGAACGTGTTACCGGAAATCACCAAATCCGGAGCATAGGTACGCTCATCATTCCAACGCCAGTACACCGTGTTCTTTTCAGAACAGTCAAAAATGTTGTTGCGGATGTACACATGCAGCGGGTTATCGTATTTGAAGGTCCAACCACAGATGTTGGACGGTGCTTGATTGGCATCCTGACGCTGGCGGCCGAAGCCGTAGCCGGCAAAGCGAAGAATATTGTCCTCAATATAATAGCCATTCCACTCCGAAGGATGATCTTTATTTACGTCTGAACCGTTGCGGTCAAACCATTCGATGTTATAGCTGCAATATTCCACCAAGTTCTCACGCATTACCAGATTGGTATACACACTGACACCATCGGAGCTGACACCCTGGGGAGAGAGTCCGGCATCGTACACCTGATAGATCCAGTTATTCTCCGTACGGGCGTCTGTCGTTGTCTCCCAAAATTCAATGGCGTTGCCGATACGAGAACCCTCACCTTCCGTGTTAAAACGCCACTGACAACCGCCGATCCAACCCATTTCGCAGTTAGTTACGGTAGTACCCTTGGCATATTCCTTAATCGAAACACCATAGAATCCCGTATATTTAATTGCGAGATTGTCAATATGAACGTTCTCTACATTATTCGAGATGTAAAAGACACCGTCACGCGGGCAGATCTCGATATCCTCATACAGGTCGTGTGGGGCTTTATCCCCCTCTAAATACAAATACAATACGCCGTTTCGGTGATCGTGGTAGTATTCGAAATTCTCGGTTAAATTTTCCCCTACGTTTTCAGGAGTGATAAACCCACTGAATACCTTTTGACCGTTTGTGTTATAGTTACCGGTCCATACGCCGAATCGTTTGATACCGGCTGCCTCACCGTGATTGAATACGATCGAACCGGCATCGCTGCACGGGGTATAGACTTCCCAAAGGTTTTCACCCTTGTCGGATTTTCGCCAAGGATCCCCCCATGCATAGTTCTTATGACAGCTATAAATCGCCGGTTTTGCGCCCTCGCCGTATGCACCGTAGGTGACACCGGATTGGGCATAAACAACCTGTTGAGCAGACGTTGATTGTACGCCCTCCGGGATCGGTTCCGCCAGAAGAGACGTTACGGAGCGGTAAATACCGCCGCGCTCAAACAACACGGCATCACCCGACCGGATCTGATCGCTGTGCAGGTTGATCGCATCCACGTTTTTCCATGCCGTTTCCGGAGAGGTGCCGTCGTTTGCGTCGTTACCGGACGGTGAAATATAGTATACCGTGCCACCGGCATCAAGAAACGTTTGAGGATCAACGTCCTTTGCGTTCAATATCTTATCACGCAAAGCGTCGGCTTCGGCATCGGCACCGCCTTCCTGCGGATTATCGCCGCCGGAACGGATATCCGCATCTGGAGGAAGGACCTCTTCCTCCGCGAACAGATCGTCATAGATATTCTTCAAAACCAGCAAATCGCTCATCGAGATGTCATACGTACTGGGGTAATTAAAGAAACCGTCGACAACGTCATAAACCGAGTTGAAATACTCATCACCGATTGTTTCGCCGTACACAATGATCTCTTGTCCCTTAGAGTCAACGAATTTGGCGTATGCTCTGGCAATATAATCAATTCCGTACTTTGCCTCGGTGAGGTTATAAAGAGCGGCCGTAAACAGGAATTTCGAGCCATCATCAATCAGCGCTAATTTGTTGCCGCCCTTGGTGTACGCGGCAGCATCAATATATTTATAGTAGCCATCTGTATTGCTCGCCAAATTGTGAGCATACAAATGCTCACCAACGATCTTTTTAGATGCTTTGGCGGCCAAAACACCGACCTTTTGCAGTTTTGTTGATTCGACCGCCGCATCCGTAACGGAGAACTTAAAGCGGAGTGCCTGCACACCCTCTGTACGGATAGACGTTCCCAGAACACCCAAAGCACCATAAAGCGTTTCGGCAAGATCGCTGAACACCGGATAGCCGGCCGTAGATGTCACCCACACGGGTGTGGTAAGATAGTTGTTGAGATCGTCAGTCACCGTGCCGTCGGCAAACTCTTCCGGACTTTTTTTAACGCCGGTCACACCGGCTGCCGTTGCATCGGTGACAGAACCCGCTTTATAAAACAGCCCGTTCTGTACCTCTACTTTACTCGTCCCGTCAGCCACCAACTGCTCGGTTCCGAACGGATTTGTCTTAACGCTGCCCGCAAAGTAACAGTTGTTGTAGAGTACCTTTCCGGGGACAGTGTAACTCGAAGTGCCGAAAGCTGTACTGTTTTGACCAACCAAGCCGCCGACACCGAGCCCGTTTTTCATCGACGTTCCGGCATCCGACCGCGGCGTGATCGTCATGGTGCTGTAACAGTTATTCAGCGTCAAGTTGCCGCCGTCGCCCGCCTGACCCGATGTTACAGAACCGTCATACGATTTATTGTATGCGGAATGACCCATCAAACCACCGACACCGCTCAATGCAGTAGCGGTAGTAGAACCCTTCGCCAAGAGCGTTCCCTCTGTCCAACAATTCGTCAGAATAAAATCACAACCGGTCGCGGCACCTGAATAGGGTACGGTTTGCCCCGCGATACCGCCGATATAAGTAGTTCCGGAAACCGTACCGACAAAACCGCAATTGGTGATGTCCGCACCGCCCTCCATCGAACCGGCAATACCACCGGTATAACTCAATCCTTCCACATCTCCGTAAACAGTCAAATTCTTAACGATACCGTATGCCAGTTTCGGAATAAGACCTACGTAGTTTGTGCTTCCCTTAACATATAAATTCTTTACAGAATGACCGTCTCCGTTGAGTGTACCTTTAAAAGATAAGGGCTGTGTCGATGTGGCTGTGGTTCCATCTGAAGCTGTACCGGTCATGCTCAACGCCGTGAACCAGTTTCGTTTGTTTTCACCCACACCGCCCAGATCAATATCAGCGATCAGCTTAAACTCAACACCGTTTAAGAATCCAACATATTTGCCGCCGACAAAATAATAGGTTTCGTTTTCGCCGTTGTTGTCAATATCATAGAAGACCTTGAAGAGTCTCTTGTTGCTCGGAAGATCCATTACGGTTTCTTTAAAACCGGCTTTGTCGGGAGTGGCGGCGAGTTGCATCAGAAAAGCCAATTGCTTGGCATTCGCGATCTCATACACTCTCGTTTTATTTATAAAGTCCTCGTAATGGTCGTAGGTGTCCGGGTCACTCTCGTAGTTTTCAAACACCTCGTAGGTGCCGTCCCACGGAGTGGGCTTACGGTAAACGTTTACCGTATAGGTAGAGGTAAGAACACTGTTGTAGGTAACGGTAACCGTAATCGCGCTGGTTGTACCGGGAATACCAAGAGTGACATAGCCGTTCGCGTCGACTCCTTCCACCGTAACGGTTGCACCTTCTTGCGCGGCGGTTGCGGAAACCAACACCGACTCCACCGTATCTTCAACCTCGTTTGCCGCGGTGTACTCAAATACTTTGTCAAGAAGGGGAATCGTTTCACCGTTCACAGTAAGCTCCGACAAAGACGGTTTCACTTCCTGACCAAGCACCGGATATTCCGCCCACATAGAGGTTGCCCACACGTCGCGGTCAAGGTTAAGCAATTCCGTTACCTGACCATCCATGAATGCCTTACGGGATTTTTCCTCAATGCCGCTGCACGACTGGAGCGTATGCGTTTTACTCGTGGTTGAACCCGCGCGGTAGTATACGCGTTCCACGGTCTGTAAGGTAGAATACGCAGCATCAAAGTACATAACGGGCTGTTTCGCGTTAAGGCCGGCAAAATGACAGCCAATAAGCGAAATCGTCACGTCCTCCGGCTCGGCTGCTGCAGGACGCGAACAGGAAATCAACCCACTTGCCCTCGCATTCGTGGCATTTGTCAAATCCATCACGCTGTAACTGTCTTTGATCGTGAGATCGACCTTGGTCGTTGCGTTTGTTTCGTTCAGGGTGTCGCGCACCCAGCCGACCAATCCGCCAACGTAAGCGGACGATACAAGACTGCCGGCAGTATAACAACGTTCAATAAGCACTGACGTCAAATTCGAATAAGATTGAATAGTTCCGACAAGTCCACCGGAACCATTCACACCAGTTACCACACAGTCGGCATACGAGTCGGTAATTGTCATATCGCAAGCGACGCCGACGTAGCCGACCAAACCGCCGACAGCTTCCGGAGAATAGGAAGCTGCCTCCTTATCACCCGACGCCGTCACACCGGTAATGGCTGTGCCCTCACCGTGAACAAAACAGTTTTTGATCGTAACCGCACTATTCGAGGTCGCATGACCGATCAAGCCACCGGTATTGGCCAAATACGCCCAGCCGCCGCCCTGAACGGTACCGGAGAAACTGCAATTTTCCATTTGCAAAGCGCCGCTGCTGCAACCGACAATACCGCCCATATTGGCTTGATAGGTTTTGATCGTACCTTGAACATGCAGATTGTTAATGACAGCCGTGCTACCTGTTCTACCGAAGAGTCCGATTCCGGAGCTGCTGCCGTTTGGCGTCGTTTCATCAATATAAGACAGACCTTTAATGGTATGCCCATTACCTTCGAAAGTAGCGCGGAACGGAAGAGAACTGGTACCGATCGGCGACCACTGCAAACCACCCAGATCAATATCTTCGGTAAGTTCAAATTTCGCACCGACTAAGATTGTCGTGGCATCTTTTGATAAAGTACCCGTACCGGGGAAAGAGTACGTGGTTTCTGCCGTGCCGTCTCCGTTCATATCCAACGTCACCTTGCACGGACCGAGATAACTGCGAGTAGGTGTCGCGTTTAGAACGGCTGCCAAAAACGCCAGTTGTTTTGCATTGGCGATCTTATAAGCCGTCTTTCCGTTAGCGAACTGTGAATAACTGTCGCTATAGTTTTCAAACGCTTCCAGAGTACCGTCCCACTTGTTCGAAGCGGCACCAACAAGGAGCGCACCGAGATCTGCCGGTAACATGATCACCAGCATACACAACACAACTACAATGGCAAGAAAAGGTCTCAACACCGCTCTTGAAGTCAACAGTTTAAGATGATTTAAGTTAAACATAAAAACCTCACACGTTTGTAATTATTTTTAGCCGTTGGAAGATTTGTGCGCGTGCTTTCCTACAGATCGTCCGTATCAATAAGAATGTCACCATCCGATGCAACGCTGTGAGAAGCGATGCTTTTGTCGGCAATAAACGAGACAAACGTGATCGTAGGTTCTAAATACTCCTTTTTAATTTTAGGTCCCTCCCATCGTGAATTTGCGTCGGTAAACATCGTTGTCTACAAAGTTTTTACACAAGCTAAACAAGCGTACATGACACATCCGTTATTTTGGCTTTTTCCCAAGATCAGGCGTCCAGTCCTTTTGCGTGGTACGCGTAGTAGTAACGGCCGTGGAAACGGTTGCCGCATTGGATGACTGTATATCATCTTTTGAGGATACGGGATCCTCTTTTGAGGCAGTGCTGTCGGTCGTTTCTACGGTGCTTTTTTTCGTGCTTTTTGCGGTACTGTTCGTCGTCTTGACAGTACTTTGTTTCGTCTTTTCCACGGTACTGTCCGACGACTTGACAGTGCTTTGCTTCGTCTTTTTCACGGTACTGTCCGACGCTTTGACAGTTCCGTGCGTTTCAATTTCCAAGCTCAGGTCAGCGTCATCATCCATCACGGCGGTTGTTTCGCCGGGAACTCCGCCTTGCTGTTGAGTTTTGCGACATCCGCAAAGCATCATACAACAAATAAAGAGAGACAGCCCTCCGCACAACACAACAAACTTTGTAAATTTTGTCACGACTACCTCCCCAGAAAACATAAATATACACACATTCATTTTACCTTACTTTACCAACCATTGTCAAGCGTAATTAATTGTCTCACACATTAAAAAATCCTTGTCAACATTTAGTACGAGGCGCCTCTAACCTATTACACCGATATGATGTCTTTTCATTTCGGAGTAAAGCAATTTAGCAAGATAATGGACATTGGCATTTTTTGCGCCCTTGGCATTCCCCATAACTACAACGGCGCATTTTGCTTTGGCATTAAAAATCATGGAAGTTCTAAAAGTGCCAACAGCACCTACATGCCAGCATTGATTTGAACGTTTATATGTATGCCACCCTAAACAAGTATCGGTTGTCCCATTGCGATTTAAAGAGGATTTACAGCGTTGTTGCGCCGATTTTGTAAAAGTATATGGTTGTTCTATTTGTGCTTTGGCATACTTCATCATATCGAAAATGGTCGAGGAAATGCCGCCGCTCGCAAGATACGGATTGTCGTTTTCCCAGTTCCACGGCGGAATAATATGACCATTCAAATTGCTTGGCACACGATTATCAGTAGAAATAATATACGTATTTTTCATACGATAATCATCTATCACATCTTGCAAGAGAGTCATAATATTTTTGCCGGTAATGCGGCTTGCGACAACAGCCAATATTGCATAAGCAAAATCCGAATAGGAATATCCCCGAGCACGAGTGTGATTTCTTTTTGAAAGTGCCTTAATTACGGCTTTTTCCTGTACTCCACGATACACGTTTGCCCTCGCATACGACTTTATCAATAAACTCGGCACGGTGATTTCCACAGGCGTAAGGTGTTTATACCCTGCGGTATGGGTAAGCAGCATTGCAATCGTGGGATAAGCCCCTTTTGGAAGAGGTAAAAAGGCATCCAC
>JAZNRA010000145.1:0-7199 GCA_045590415.1 Acutalibacteraceae bacterium
ATGTCCGTTGAAGGCACACCTTTTGATTTTAGGGAGTTGAAGCCGATCGGACGCGACATCACCAATGATCACGAGCAGATTAAGCTCGGAAACGGTTACGACCACAACTTCATTCTCAATGGCGAAGCGAACGAATGGAAACATTGCGCCACCGCGATCTCCAATAAGACCGGTATCCGTATGGATTGCTACACCGATCAACCGGGCGTGCAGTTGTATACCGGTAATTTGCTGAAAGTAGATTTCGGTAAAGGCGGTCCGATGTCGCAATATCAGGGGTTCTGCCTGGAAACGCAACATTTCCCCGACAGCCCTCATAATCCCGAATATCCTTCCACCGTGCTGAAAGCCGGTGACACCTACCATACCGTCACCGAATATCGCTTTACAAAAGTATAACAGCAGCGTTTGAGTGAAAACCCGGAGGCGCCTTTATGTTAACGACTTTTTTAGCAACGTTGAATCCGATGCTGATGCTTTTCATCTGCATTGCCGTGGGATTCATCCTCAACAAATGTAAGATCTTACCCGATGATGCGGGTAAGGTCATGGCAAAGCTGGAAACCTGGGTATTTTGTCCCGCGTTAAGTTTCAGCACCATGGCTACATACTGCACGATCAACACCATCAGCGCACACGCCACCAATATTTTCTTCGGTATCTGCTGTGTTGCTATGTGCATGGCGATTGCCATTCCTTTGGGAAAAGTGTTCGTACGGGAAAAATCTCCGGAGCGCGGCATTTATATGTATGCCCTCGCCTTTGCAAACGGCGGTTACATTGGCGACCCCGTTGTGCTGGCTCTGTTTGGTGACGAAGTTCTCTCGTATTATAAGCTGTTCTATCTCCCCTTCAGTCTTATGATCTACATCTGGGGTATCAGCGTTCTGGTCCCCGCCGGTGAATATAAGGGGGGCGTTTTCAAGAAAATAATGAACGCTCCGACGATAGCCATGTTCATCGGTATTCTGGTGGGAATAACAGGACTGGGCGCACACCTCCCCTCGTTTGTTCACTCTGCCATGAACTCTTTGAAATCCTGCATGGGACCTGTTGCCATGTTGCTTGCCGGCTTTACCATTGCCAGTTACGACATCCGTCAAATGCTGCACAACAAAAAGGTGTATATTGCCACGGCGCTACGCCTGGTCGTTTTGCCGGCCGTGTTGATTGCGGCCTTGTTCGGCATCAAAGAACTGCTCAATTCCCTGCTGAATCTTCAAATCAGCAACGTGCCGCTTTTCCTTGCTTTCTTCGCTTGCGCCGCACCGCTCGGACTTAATACCGTCGTGTTTCCCGAAGCGTATGGCGGCAATCCTAAAACGGGTGCCAGTATGGCGCTGATCTCCCACACGCTTTGCGTAATATCCATACCGATCATGTATGCCATCTTGATTGCCGTTTTCGGGCCAATGGCGGCGCTGTAATGTAAAGAAAACAACAAAGTAAAAGAGCTGATATGGAATCCCATATCAGCTCTTTTTTATGCGTTTTCATCGAGCGGTTTCTCACCAATTTTGACCACGATCTCATGCGTCATAAAATCATCCGCATCATCAACGGTCACGGTAAGATGTTGAAAGTCAAAGGTATACCCCTTTTCAGGGATACTGCCCACCGTTTCGGTCAACCAACCGTTAACGGTGGTGGCTTCCGTTTCCTCCTCCGGCTCAACGGAGAAGAATGCAAAGAAATCTTCCACAGCCGTTGAACACAACACACGATAGGTGTGCTCGTCAAGCTGTTGGAACTCCTCTACCGCCTCGTCGCTTTCATCCCAGATCTCACCGACGATCTCTTCGAGGATGTCCTCCATCGTCACGATGCCCGAGGTCTCACCGTATTCATTGACTAAGATAACAATGTGATCGTGCGCCTTTTGCATATCCTTGAAAAGCACGTCCAAATGTGCCGTTTCGGGGACGAAGGTCGGCTCAAACATGGCCTGCTCCAGCGTAAAACCGGGGCGGCCGCGCCGCAATAAATAGTCACGGCTGTACAGAATACCGATGATGTTGTCCGGCTTTTCGGAATACACGGGAATACGTGAATATCCTTCGTCTTCAATCACCTGCAGGATCTCCTCGTCGGTGGCGTCCGCCGAGATGAACACAACGGCTTTGCGGGGAGTCATAACGTCCTCGGCGATCATACCGTCGAGTTTAAACACGTTTTTGATGTATTCAATATCGTTCTCATCCAACGAGCCCTCATCCGCACCGGCATCCAGCATCAGCACGATATCCTCTTCCGACACCGGATCCTCTTTTGCATGAGGATCAATGCCAAACAAGCGAACAACGCCGTTTGTGGAAACGGTCAGTAACCAAATAATCGGTTTTAAAACAACCGCCAGTGCGGAAATGACACCGCACACCGCCTCGGCAAGTTTTTCCTTGTGACGCATTGCCACACGTTTGGGCACTAATTCACCGAGCACCAAAGTAAAGAACGATAAAACAATGGTGATTACGATAACCGATACGGTATCAATAATACCTTTCTGCGCCGTTGTGAGGTGAAATACTGCAACCAGAAAGTTACTCAAGCGCTCAGAAAAGTTATCCGCCGCAAACGCCGATCCCAAGAAACCGGCAAGCGTGATACCGATTTGAATGGTCGATAAGAATCGTGTCGGATTCTCGATCATTTTGAGCATTTTAACCGCCTTTTTATCGCCTTCCTCCGCACGCGCTTTCACCTTTTTTTCATTGAGCGAGATAACCGCAATTTCAGTTGCGGCAAAAAACGCATTGAGCAAGATAAGGATAAATTGCAGTAATAATTGCTTAACGATTGACATACAAACCCCTCCCACCTACAAGACATTGATTGGAAGGCATGTACGCCCGATTGTGCTGCCTACTTCGAGGAAGCGGATCCACGGAAAACCAACTCCTTAAATATAAATTTAACACATGTTAACACAAAATATCTCTCTCGTCAAGTATTAGGACCGGTATGCATATTTTGGAAAATCTCGTCAACAATATCTGTAAAATTAAGTTTAGGAGGATATTACTATGTCAATCGAATTTAAAAACAGTGAAACAAAAACCAATTTAATGCGCGCCTTTGCAGGAGAAAGTCAAGCACGTAACCGTTACACCTTTGCGGCAGAAAAGGCAAAGAAACAAAAACTTCATGTAATAGAATGTGTCTTTCGATTTACTGCAGATCAAGAAAAAGAACATGCCACCATTTTCATGAATCACCTCAAAGCGTTAGACGGTGAAACAGTTGAGATCGACGGCACCTATCCGGTGGAAACGACCGAATCGGTGCTGCAGCTGCTCAAAAACGCCGAACACAACGAGATGGAGGAATTTGATCCGGTATACAAAACCTTTGCGGAAACCGCCGCAAAAGAGGGCTTCCCTGCCATTGCCGCATCGTTTCGCAATATTGCGCAAATCGAAAAAAGCCACAGTGAGCGATTTAAGAAATTTGCCGAGTGGATGGAACAGAACCAACTGTTCGTATCCGACATGGAATGCGGTTGGCTATGTTTAAACTGCGGTCACGTTCACACCGGTAAATCCGCGCCGCAACTATGTCCCGTTTGTCAGCACGAGCAAGGGTATTTTGTGCGCATCACGTTAGCGCCTTATACCTCCGCATGTTAAAAAAGGTGCCGTTCCGGTTAACGTCGGAACGGCACTTTTCGTTTACATTTTAACCGCGACGGCTGCGCAGCACTTCTTCAACAATGCGGCGAATCATGGCCTCGTCCGGCGCACCGGCAACACCGCCGGCCTTACCGCAGCAACCAAACAACTGCATTTTCTCCGAAACGGAAACCTTGATGGCATCACGAATGGAGGGCAACAGATCGATAATACCCTTACCCATATCGGTAAAGTGCGCCAACGCAGCGGCAACAGCGGCAATATTGATATCAGTGAAAATATTCACCTTAGAAATACCCATTTCGATACACTTGCGGAAATCCTCATCCGTTAAGCCGGAACCGCCGTGTAACACCAAGGGAGTAGACACCGTGTTCGCGATTCTCTGAATACGATCAAAATCCAGTTTCGGGGGCAGTTTGTAGGCACCGTGTGCGGTACCGACAGCGATTGCCAGCGCATCCACACCGGTACGCTCCACAAAATCCTTCGCCTCTTCGGGAGTGGTGTAGAATTTCGCGGCATCGTCCTGCTGTTCCGCCGTGGCAGCACCTTCCGCACCGCCAACGTGGCCGATTTCACCTTCAATAGAAGCACCGTAGGAATGGGCAATATCGGCCATTTCCTTTACGCGTGCACAGTTGTTTTCGTATGTATCGGTAGAACAGTCGTACATGATCGACGAAAAGCCCAGCTTCAGAGCTTTCAAGCAGGTCTCTTTATGCAGACCATGATCCAAGTGCACAACGACCGGAACTTTGGCACGTTTTGCCATCGGAATCAAGATCATCGCCAGATCTTCAAGAGAATTATACGGTAACAGTACCTCCGCCGTGCCGAAAATAACCGGCGAGCCGGTTTCCTCCGCGGCCGCGATAATACCCTGCGCCAGTTCCAGCGTTACAGCATTGAACAAACCAACGGCATAGTGGCCTTTTTTGGCTTGCGGTAACACTTCATTCATGGTTACTAACACAAAAAGATCCTCCGTTCTTTTAACAATCCCAACAATTACAAATATTATAATACACTCTGTTCGGATTTTCAAGTAGCAGAAAGAAAAACCGCAATAAAATTTTGCGGAACGGTTATTGCGTTACGCGTTAGTCAGTTTTTTGAATAAGTCTGCATATTGCCTTTCCACAACCGAAAACTCAACATACGAAAAATCCAACGACGCATACAGCGGCGGAACGGTTTCGACTACCCGTTCCCCCATGATCTCCATGAATTCATGATATAAAAGAGCATCATCCACCTCAAATATCTGCGCACGCTCTTTCTCCGTCAACGTCGGTGTGATCCATTTATCGAATATCACGTTCTGCAATCGTTCTTCCACTTCAAGATAATACGGTAACAATTGCTTGATCGGGCGCGTAACGTCCGAAAGATACGCCTCGCTCGCGTCATGCAACAAGCACCCGAGCTGAATACGTTTGGAATACCCCCTTGCGGCGGCTTCTTTCGCACAATTCACGCAGTGCTGTGCTACTGAGTAAAAATACGGAAAATGCCCGTTTGCGCGGCACATCAACGATAAGGCGTGGGCAATATCCACCAACTGAATTTCATCCGCCTGAGCCGTGACGGGATCAAGCGGTTTTTTGGAATACGTAGTAATACAACTCACTGTTACACCCTCACTTACGAACTGTAGCTTTTACGCTTTTTTCCGAATTGCTTAACGCATCTGCTTGCGTGGACGGTTGCCGCTTTGTTTTTGCTTTCGCGGTAATAAGATAAAACGCCGCATAAAAAGCCCAAATATACAAAAGGAAAAGCAGCGCCACCGATACCGGATACAGAATGGCATTCCCTCCGACCAGATTATACACAACGGAATACGGCGTGCCGTCATGTGACATCAAAAACATATAATTATAATCGATGAGAATATTTGTGATGTACGCAACCGCACAAAAAGTCATCAAAATAACAAAGGTTATCCAACTATTCCGTTTTTTCATGCTGGCCATTTTGGAAATAAGGATATACAACGATGCAAAACCGGAAATCGAATGGGTAATACCCGATGCCACGTTTTCAATTCCCAACACCGGATACGCGTTGTAGTTTTGTATAGCACCGATGATCCCAAATACCGCGCCCAAAACACCAAAGATGCACACGAAATCCATCGATGCCTCTTTGATCCTGCCTTTTGAAAAAGCAGCAAGCGGCAGCGCAATCAGTTGGATACTGCACAAAAACAACGGCAAGTTGTATAACAGCCCATCAATGCTGTTTGAGCGCAGACAAAACACAATGATCTTCAGTATTTCAACCGCATTGATCAGTAACGCCGCCCAAATCAGCACGCGATTTTGCTCCGATTTCAGTTTATTACGGTTGTGAACGGCTAAGACAATTGCCAAAACGACCATGGCTGCAAGCAAAGAGCCCACAAACAGCAAATGCTGCCACGAAAAAGCACCTTCCGGTTGCCGCACATACCCGCCAAAGCCAAAAAACTCTTTCATCGCGCCGTCACATCCCTTAAAAAGGAGTATACTACAAACCGCAAAATTAATCAATGGAATTCCTCACAAAAAACGACAATTGCATTCCCTTTCACAATATGATAAACTGGCTTTGAGGTGATTATAATGGATAAGCGACGGTATATCAAAAGTATCGAATTGTCTTCGCCGATCGATAACCGTTCTTATCTCAACTCCCTTGCTGCTGTAAAACACTTAAAACAATGCGGGCACTTGGATTTCAGTAACGACGTCACCTTTTTCGTTGGAGAAAACGGGACCGGAAAATCAACTCTTATTGAAGCAATCGCCGTCGCATACGGTTTCAACCCTGAAGGCGGCAGTCGCAATTTCAATTTTTCCACCTGTCAATCGCACTCGGAGTTGTGGGAGCATATCACGCTGTCTAAAACCGATTACGCAAAAGACGGATATTTTCTCCGTGCCGAAAGTTTATATAACGTTGCAAGTAATATTGATGAATTAGACCGTATTCCCGCCGCCGCGCCCTCCGTCGTTTCAAGTTACGGAGGCGTGTCCCTGCACCATCAATCTCACGGTGAAAGCTTTTTGGCACTGGTGCAAAATCGTTTTGGCGGAAACGGCTTGTATATTCTTGACGAGCCGGAAGCCGCCCTTTCCCCCATGCGTCTGCTCACCTTAATGATCGAAATAAAACGATTAGTCGAAAAAAACTCACAATTTATCATTGCCACGCATTCGCCCCTTTTAATGACTTTCCCGAACGCTACGATTTACGAATTTTCTTCAAACGGTATCCGCGAAACAAACTATCGAAACACCGATCATTATCTCGTCACCAAACGGTTTCTAAACGACCCGGAACGGATGATAAATGAATTACTAAATGAAAAATAAAGAAATCTCCCGAAAAAATGCGGTTTTTGCCGCGAGCGACGCCCACGCCGGTCCCCGGCGCTCGGGTTCGAGTTCTCACATTTCGGGAATAACAAAAGCACCCCTGTTGGGGTGCTTTTGTTATTGGCGGAGAAGGAGGGACTCGAACCCTCGCGCCAGTTTTGAGCCAGCCTACGCCCTTAGCAGGGGCGCCTCGTCACCACTTGAG
>JAZNRA010000146.1:0-9097 GCA_045590415.1 Acutalibacteraceae bacterium
AGAAAAGAACCGCAGCCCTGCTGTCCTGCCCCCAAATGTACGGACAGCACAAAAAAGACCTGTATGGTAGATAATGACAGATTTTAAGCATCAAACTGGCTTCGTTTTTCAAACGGAGTCAGTTTGGTTTTTGTTGCTTTAGCGTAATAAAACCCCCGGTTCTACCGGGGGAGATAAAGAGCTTCAGCAAAGTATAAAAACCTCATGGTATAATAGTGGTGGTTTGGCAGCCGCATCACTAAAATAACAGGAGGTTTTTACCATGAAAAATGAAGTAAAGCACACAGCGCACTCAAGTTACAGATGTGAATATCACATCGTGTTTGCCCCGAAATACCGCAGAAAAGCAATCTACGGACAAATCAAAAAGGATATAGGAGAGATACTGAGAAAGCTGTGCAATGAGAAGAAAGTAGAAATCATCGAGGCAGAAGCATGCCCGGATCATATCCACATGCTGGTGAGCATACCACCGTATTTAAGTATAGCACAATTTGTAGGATTTCTCAAGGGGAAAAGTTCTCTAATGATCTTCGATCGGCATGCAAATTTAAAGTATAAATATGGAAGCCGGACATTTTGGTGTCGGGGCTACTATGTTGATACAGTCGGAAAGAACGAGAAGATCATCAAGGAGTACATACGAAATCAGCTGGAAGAGGATTACGCCCACGATCAGATCAGTATGAAAGAATATGTAGACCCGTTCACGGGTGCCAAGAATAAATAAGGCAAAAAGAACAGCCGCTTAAAGCGGCTGTCCGAGATATTGATGCGATGTCAAACTTCGATACCCCTTACAGGGGTCAGCACAGTGTTGGCTCCTTCTAGGGGCAGTCCAAACCACCAGTTTACTGGTGGTTATGATTTGAGTTGAGTCGATAAGAAAGGGCGGTCATGCCGGCAGCCGCTTTAAAGGTTTTCATGAAGTGAAGTTCATCGTTAAACCCGCAGGAAAGGGCGACGGTTTTGACGGGCAGGTTTCCGTCGGTCAACAGATGCTTCGCATGCTCCAAGCGACGGGTGATGAGATACTGCTTGACCGATACCCCGTACGCCGCCTTAAACTGACGGCACAAATGCGAGTGGCTGACGTACAGCGTGCGGCACAGTTTATCGATGGAAAAGCTGTTGTTGGTGAAGTTCGCATCCACGATTTCTTTGGCGCTTTCCATACTGCGCGGCTCAATCGCTTGGCGGCAACGGTGAACGATCTCGTAAAACGCGGAGAGCACCAAATAATAATCGTCGTTGCCGTCACTGCCGAGCGATAAAAACAAGCGCTCCAAACACAAGCGGATGGCTTGCGGAAAGGAAGCGATGCGAACGGGCGCTTGTTCCGAAAAGCCCATGAGATCACCGTACCGTGCCGCTTGATCGCCGTTGAACGAAAACCACACGTATTCCCACGGGTCGGCAGGATCGGGGTAGTACAAAATCGGCTGATCCGGCGGCAGGAAAAACAGCGAATCTGCGTCGACCGTATAAGTGTTTCCGCCGAAGGTCAGCGTTCCTTTCCCGCTGATAATGTAATGCAGGGTGTAATACCCTTGCAGGCGCGGCGAATGGATCGGTGTCAGGTCGGGCTTTGAAAAGTCGTTGTAGCCGAGGTTGATAACGTGCAGATCTCCCTCGGAGAGAAACAAACGCATCTCTTGCTTTTGAAGAAATTTACCCATAAATATCACCTGAAATGAGTGTAACATATCAATGGGAAAAAGTAAAGATAGTAAAAAAACACAGTTTTTGTGATAGAAAATCCCATTGTGCCGTTTGACAATACACGATATGATGAAGAAAAAAGCAAAGGAGCGAAAAGTATGGATACAGTCAGAATCGGTGTTATCGGTCTGGGCGCACGCGGTTTTCAGATTCTCAAGGACATCTTGCTGAAGATGGGTGACGTGCAGATCACGGCGGTATGCGATTCGTATGAGGACCGTGTGGAGGATGCGGCGAAAGCCATTGTTGAAGCGGGTCAGGCAGAGCCGTTCAAGGCGACGGACTACCGCGAGGTCATTGCTTGCGGTAAGGTGGATGCGATCAGCATTTACACCGCGTGGGATATGCATGCGGAGATCGCGATCGCCTCGATGCGTGCGGGTATTCCGGTTGCCAGTGAGGTGGGTAGCGAATATTCCCTGAACAACTGCTGGCAGTTGGTGCGCACGCACGAGGAGACCGGCACGCCGTACATGTTCATGGAAAACTGCTGCTTTGGTAAAGACGAATTGTTGGCGACGGCCATGATGCGTCACGGCTTGTTCGGCGAAGTGGTACATTGCTCCGGTGTATACGGTCACGATCTGCGCAAAGAGGTTGCCGAGGGTATCCAGCAACGGCACTACCGTTTCCGCAACTATCGCGCCCGCAACTGTGAAAACTACCCCACGCACGAACTGGGCCCCATGGCAATGCTGTTCAATATCAACCGCGGTAACCGTATGGTCTCGTTGACCTCGATGGCGTCTAAGGCGGCTGGTTTAAAGGCCTATATTGAGGAAACAAAAGATAAAGTGGAGTATTCCGATGAAGTGTTGAACGCTGAGTTCAAGCAGGGCGATATCGTGCAGACGATCATCAAATGCGAGAACGGCGAGACGATGCTGCTCACGCTGGATACCACGCTCCCGCGCTATTATACTCGTGGATTTACGGTGCGCGGTACCAAGGGCTTTTATCAACAGGAGACGAATTCCGTCTTTATCGACGGCGTTCATCCGGAAGAGTGTGAGTTGGATACCTATCGCAACTACGAGAAGTTCTTGAACAACGCGACCGAGTACGAAAAAGATTATCTGCCGTCCATCTGGAAAGATATTTCCGAGGAAGTCAAAGCAATGGGTCACGGCGGTATGGACTATTTCACGCATCGCGCGTTTATCGAAGCGGTCAAGAACGGCACGCCGATGCCGCTTGACGTGTACGATGCCGCTGCATGGATGGCGGTGTCCGTCCTGTCCGAGCAATCCATCCGCGAGGGTGGTTCGGTACAGCAGATTCCCGATTTCACCAACGGCAAATGGATGTTCCGTCCGGCACAGGATGTTGTGGAGTTATAAAATGAACCAAAAGAACGCCCCCACAAAAGCGGGAGGTTCTTAACGGAGAAAGCCCAAAACCGAATAGGATGAGTAGAATGACAGTATAGCCCTTCGGCCATACTGTCATTTTCTTTCTTTTTATAGAAAACAAAAGAAAAATACGGTATAATTATTTTACAGTATTTAAGACCAACGCCGAAAAAAACGTACTTAATAGGTGAAAGCGCTTTTAGGTCAGACGGGGAGGTGAACAACATGGATGATCTGAGAATTATAGAACTCTATTTTGAAAGAGACGAACAGGCAATCAAAGAGACGGATCTGAAGTACGGCAAGCTTTGCCACCGTATCGCCTACAATATCCTGAACAATCACGAGGATTCTGAGGAATGTGTCAACGATACATACGTTGGTCTGTGGAATGCCATTCCCCCTATAAGACCGAACAACTTTATGTCCTTCGTTTGTAAGATCGCAAGAAACTTATCCCTCAAACGGTTGGAGTTTATGAAACGTGAGAAGCGGTCGGCAGACGTACTTGTGTCCTTGGGTGAGCTGGAATCCGTCTTGCCGGATAGTCGATACGCTCCAGACGTGACCGATGAAGATGTGGGCAAGCTGATCAGTAAGTTCCTTCGCGCGCAGAAAGAGGACGTGCGCAACGTATTTATTCGCAAGTATTATTTCTTCGATTCCATCGGAGAGATTGCAGAGCGCTTCGGCTTTACCGAGGGTAAGGTCAAAAACATGTTGTTCTACACCCGAAACAAACTAAGAGACTATCTCATTAAGGAGGGCGTTGAAATATGAAAATACCGAGATTTTCTAATGCCATTGGTAACCTCGACGAGGATCTTGTCGAGGCTGCAGCAGAATGTAAGAAGAAAAAGCAAAATCTTTGGCTCAAATGGGGTTTCATAGCAGCTTGCTTTGCCGTGATCATTGCTGCAGGCGCACGTATTCTCCCACCGCTTTTAAGTGGCGAGTCCACACCAGGAGGCACAAACGATAGGTATAAAGACGTTAACATTATGGTAGGAGATTCAGCAATAGTATGGCCATGGGAATATCAAACCGTTTTTGAGAAATACACCGAAGTAACAATTGACGGTGTTGTATACCGAAGTCACGGTCGCCCTGTGCCCGAAGAACTCCTTGGTGACTTGATCGGAACATACACCGTATTAGGCATTGACGAAATTGAAGGAGACAGATATACAGAAGAATTTGAGGTGTATCGATTAAAGTATGCAGACAAAAGTCAGTTCGTTGCTGTAAAGATGGAGGGTACTTGTTACGTCTTTAAAAAAGATAAGTATGAGCCGCCGCACACGCTCGGCGAGCTCTTCGAGCTGGTGGACCTCTCAAAGGCAATTGAATTGAACCGGTTTTCTGTAAACGGTGACAGTCCGAATAAAAAGCGCTATACATTAAGTAATGGTGACTATGTATGGGAAGTCCTTGGCGGATGCGAAAATGCACCATTTGTTGAGGACGAAAAATGGGTTGCACATGATAGAGAGTATTACAGTTTTACAATCACATCGGAAACTCTCGGCGTATATAAAGTTGCCATGTATGTGACTGTGGATGGATATCTGTGGACAAACGCTTTTAATTACCAATACCTCTTCAACATCGGAGAAGATGCAGCAGGTAAGATTATCAACTATGCGAAAGAGAATTCCAACGAATCAGAGTATGAGCCGTATCAGAATACCGTAGTCGGTAAGATCACGGCGATAACCGATGAGTATATTCTGTTAGACGATTCCGTTCTCTGCACCAATCCCGATGATGGAATCACTTACAAAATCCTTCTGAATGATCTGCGCATCTCCCGTTATGCGGAAAGCGGGGATATCCGAGTAGGAGAAAATGTCCAGATAACCTACAAAGGCGAAATTGATGAATCCAATACCATTGACAGCGCTATTTCCGCATCCGACGTGATAATATCCGGCGGGGATGTTCTTGTTCCCGATTGATCGACTATATAACGGAAGGCGTCGCAGAAATGCGACGCCTTAGTTTGTGCCCAATCGCCTTTCTAAACAGGACCGGAGTTCCGGCAATCAAAGCGCTTGCACAACCCACAGCAGAAACTGCATAAAAAGAAATAACCGGAAGGGTTTTACACCTTCCGGTTACATAACGCTCAGCAATTCTCCGTTAAAAATATCACGGAATAGAGAGCAGGCGATTTGTGCTAAGTGATTAGTTGCATTCCGGAGTGAGCGGGCCGGCGAGTTCTTTTAAGTAGAACAGTTTGCCGGGCAGCGTCGGAATGTAGGACGAGGTGAAGCTCGTGTTCGGACCGTAGTGCAGGGTGATGAGGAAGCTCATGCCCTGCCAGCCCATGCCGCGGCCCAAGGTGCCGTCGGCCCCGCCGATGGCATAGTCTGCCTGGAACATGAGGCCGGGGCCCATGGTGTTC
Source organism: Acutalibacteraceae bacterium (assembly GCA_045590415.1). Classification (GTDB taxonomy): domain Bacteria; phylum Bacillota; class Clostridia; order Oscillospirales; family Acutalibacteraceae; genus RGIG3009. The sequence continues at coordinate 5,482 of JAZNRA010000146.1, forward strand.
GCGAAGCAGGGAACCAGGGTGGTGCGGCTCTTGAAGCTGGTGATCGCATTCTGCTCGATGGTCATCGGGGTCAGTTTGGCACCGATGCGGTACGGAGCGGCTTTCCACTCTGCCTCGGTGGCGTAATCCTCGGCAAAGGTCGGCTCCCAGAACGCGATGTGGCAGGCACGACCGATGCCGTATACCAACACGAGTTTCGCGCCTTCGGCTTTCAAAGCGGCGATCTTCTCGGGGTAGGTGGGCAGGTTTGCTTTGGTGGCGAAGTTGCGCTGTGCGGGCGGAACGGTGTTCTCGCCGAGCTTATCAAAGAACGCCTGCTTCATGCTGTACTCAAACGAAGCGGGGTTGTCGGACGGCAGATTGTTACCGTCGATATCCGACCACTCATCCATGTTGAAGGTGTACACGTGATCGCATTTGACATTCCATTCTTTTAAGAAGAAGGAAGCCCATTTGTACATGCCCATCGGGCCGACCGGCAGGATCATGGCGAGTTTCTCGCCAGCCTCGCGCGTCTTGCGGATGGTGTTGGCGATCTCGTGACCCATGAAGGTATCAAAATCGCTCAAAGATTCGCAAGCGATCGGGGTGAAATCGTCGTTCCAGAACGCCTCGCGGGCAACGCCCTTTTCGCAGCATTCGTCGATTCGTTTCATGTCCCAGCCCTTGGGGAAGTAGTTCTCCAGATCGGAGCCTTTAACGGTGCTTAAAAAATCCATTTTATGCCCTCCTTAATATTTCTTGAACTTCCATTTTATTATAAAAACAACGGTGGCAAAAGTCAAGTCGTCCGTAAAAAAGCAGGTGTTTACAATGCTTTTTTCTTGTACATTGGGAAAAAGTGTGATATACTACATTATATATTGTTGTTATTTGGAGGACACCCCTATGGCAGAGCGCAAAGAATTAGCCAAAACATATGATCCGCGCGAGGTGGAAGACCGTATTTACGAGTTCTGGACGAAGGGCGGCTGGTTCCATGCCCAACCGAATCCCGAAAAGGAACCGTATACCATCGTCATCCCGCCTCCGAACGTCACGGGTCAATTACATATGGGACATGCCCTGGACGAGACCCTGCAGGATATTCTCATTCGCTTTAAGCGTATGCAGGGGTATGAGGCCTTGTGGTTGCCCGGCACGGATCACGCATCCATCGCGACAGAGGCCAAAGTGGTGGAGGCGATGCGAAAGGAAGGCCTCACCAAAGAAATGCTCGGACGCGACGGCTTTTTGGAGCGCGCGTGGGCTTGGAAAAATCAATATGGCAATCGCATCGTCGGTCAGCTGAAAAAACTGGGCTCGAGCTGTGACTGGGAGCGCGAGCGCTTTACCATGGACGAGGGCTGCTCGGCGGCGGTCAAAGAGGTGTTCGTGCGTCTGTATGAGCAGGGGCTCATTTATCGCGGTAACCGTATGGTCAACTGGTGCCCGCACTGCAACACGTCCATTTCGGATGCCGAGGTGGAGTACGAGGAGAAAGACGGACATTTCTGGCATCTGCTGTATACCGTCAAGGAAACCGGTGAGAAGTTGGAACTCGCGACCACGCGGCCCGAAACGATGCTGGGCGATACCGCGGTGGCGATCAACGCGGAGGATCCGCGCTATGCACATCTGCACGGCTGCCACGTGATCCTGCCGCTGCTTGATAAAGAAATTCCGATCGTGTGTGACGAGCACGCGGATATGACAAAGGGTACGGGTGTTGTGAAGATCACGCCTGCGCACGACCCGAACGACTTTGAGGTCGGAAAGCGTCACGACCTGCCGATGATCCGTGTGTTTACTTACGACGGTCACCTGACGGGGGCGGCGGACAAAGCGGCGGCGGATGAGCTTCGTGCGTCCGGCCGCGCGGCGGTTGACGAGCCCGAGGTACTGGATTGCGGCAAGTACGCCGGCATGACGGCACTGGAAGCGCGCAAAGCGATTCTTGCCGATCTTGAAGCGGGCGGTTACCTGAAAGAGACCGAGCCGCGTAAACACGACGTCGGCACCTGCTACCGTTGCCATCAGACCATTGAGCCGATGGTGTCCAAGCAGTGGTTTGTGAAGATGGAGCCGCTTGCCAAACCCGCTATTGAAGCGGTCGAAAAGGGCGAAATCAAATTTGTTCCCGAACGCTTTACCAAAAACTATATGAACTGGATGCGCGGCACGCGTGACTGGTGCATCTCCCGTCAGCTGTGGTGGGGGCATCAGATTCCTGCGTGGTACTGCGCGGATTGCGGCGAGATGATCGTTGCAAAAGAGGCGCCCGCGGTCTGCCCGAAATGCGGCAGCAAGGCACTCACGCAGGATCCTGACACGCTGGACACCTGGTTCTCCTCGGCGCTGTGGCCGTTCTCGACCCTCGGTTGGCCGAACGAGGACAGTGAGGATCTGAAATATTTCTATCCCACCGATACGCTGGTGACCGGGTACGATATTATCGGGTTCTGGGTCAGCCGTATGATTTTCTCGGGACTGGCGTACACGGATAAGGCGCCGTTCCACACGGTGCTGATCCACGGTCTGGTGCGCGACTCGCAGGGCCGCAAGATGTCGAAATCGCTCGGCAACGGTGTGGATCCGCTGGAGATCATCGATCAATACGGTGCGGATGCGCTGCGCTTTATGCTGGCGACCGGCAACAGCCCCGGAAACGATATGCGCTTCATGAGTGACAAGGTGGAATCGTCCCGCAACTTTGCCAATAAGCTGTGGAATGCGGCGCGGTTTATCCTGATGAATATCGGGGACGAGACGGTGGAACTGTCGCTGCCCGCAGAGCTGACGCTGGAAGACAAGTGGATCGTTTCGCGCTTTAACGCACTTGTGCGCGCGGTGACGGAAAATCTGGATAAATACGAGCTCGGTATCGCGGTACAGAAGCTCTATGATTTCATTTGGGACAATTTCTGCGACTGGTACATTGAACTGTGCAAGGGCCGCTTGCAGGGCGAAAATGCAGCCGCGGCACGGCAGGTGCTCGTGTACGTGATGACGGGAATGCTGAAACTCTTGCATCCGTTTATGCCGTTCGTGACCGAGGAGATCTGGCAATCGTTGCCGCACGCGGGTGAGGCGTTGATGGTCGCTCCGTGGCCGACGTATGACGAGGCGCTTAACTTCCCGTCGGAAGAAAAGGAAATGGAGCGTATCATGGAAGCGATCGGTGCGATCCGCAACCGTCGCGGTGAAATGAACGTGCCGCCGTCCCGCAAGGCGCAGATCTTCGTGGAGACTGCGTTTGCAGACACCTTCCGCAAGGGTGTGCCGTTTTTCCTGCGGCTTGCCTCCGCGTCCGAAGTGACGGTTGGCGAGGCGTTCGAGGTGGACGGTGCGGTCAGCATCGTCACGGCGGATGCCACCATCAAGATCCCGATGGCGGAGCTGGTGGATATGCAGGCGGAAAGAGCGCGACTCACCAAAGAAAAGGAAACTGCGCAAAAGCAGCTTGACGGTGTGATGGCACGTCTGTCAAATCCGTCGTTTACCGATAAAGCGCCTGAGGCGGTGGTGCAGACCGCGCGCGATCAAGCCGCGCGTCTGCAGGAAAAAATTGCGCTCTTGGAGCAGAGCATGGCACAGCTGGGATAAGGGCATGAAATTTACGGAAACGTATCGCATT
>JAZNRA010000147.1:0-17192 GCA_045590415.1 Acutalibacteraceae bacterium
TTGCAAAGCAACACCTATCTGCCGGTAGTGAATGCGGAAGCGAACAAGACGGCCGCGACCACGACGACAAAATAAGTAATAACAGAAAACGAGCAGGTTTAAATAAACCTGCTCGTTTTCTTGTCTTTGTTTTTTGTGATCCCATATTTATAGAGAACATATGGGATCAACATAACACGCCATAGTGTATCCAAAAATCTCCATAGTTTTTTGTGCTTTCGTCTGAAAAGATATTTCTTTTCAACAATCACCACGTGCTGATATTCACCGCATTCTTCACACAACTCCAATTCCTCCGAGAGAACATACTTGTTAGCCGATAGGTTGTTGCCTGTGAACTTATTCCAACAGTCTACGCAAAATTCAGCCATCGAAACAAACCTCCGTTAAAGATAAGCACCAACGATTGTTGGTATATTTATAATAGTATTCCCCTATACTTGTTTTGTCAAGAACAATTGTAGGTGGTACGACGTGAGAAGAGTATTAGCGCAGCGGCTCAAGCTATGTCGCGACAAAAAAGGATTTACGCAGGGACAAGTTGCGATTTACTGTGACATTACCGAAAAGGCGTATCAGAACTATGAACTGATGACACGAGAGCCCAAAATAGAAATCTTGATTCGTATTGCCGATCTGTTTGAGGTATCGTTAGATTATCTTGTCGGCAGAACCGAACAGCCGTAACGAGCAGGTTTATACCTGCTCGTTTTTTTGCGGGAATAGGGGGCGGATATGTGATTCGCACATGCACAACAATTTTGGGCAGATAATGCAAAAAAAGGACAAATCACGTCTTGCTCTTGACGGGACGGTGTGATACAATTATCGTAGAAAATTTGTATTAGAGGGAGAGCGAAGAGCATGGCATCTACCTATTTGACGTATTCATACGATCAACTGAAAACATTTTGTGAGGATTGCTTCGGCAGTTTTGGGTTTACCAAAGAGGAAAGCACGATCATTACCGACGTGTTGCTGTTATCCGATCTGTACGGCATTGAGTCCCACGGTATGCAGCGTTTAGCGCGGTATCATAAAGGCATTGAGAAAGGCCTTATCAAGGTAGAGGCGAAACCGGAAGTCGTTTTTGACACCCCCGTTTCGGCGGTTATCGAGGGTCACGACGGTATGGGGCAGTTGATTGCGCATAAGGCGATGACAACCGCCATTGAAAAGGCAAAGACCAGCGGCATCGCGATCGTAACGGTGCGCAATTCCAACCATTTCGGTATTGCGGGGTATTATGCCAAGATGGCGTGTGATGCCGGCTTGATTGGTATGGCGATGACCAACAGCGAAGCGATCATGGTGCCGACGTTCGGCCGACTGGCGATGCTGGGCAGTAACCCGATCGCCATTGCCATGCCTGCCGAGCCGTACGATTTCTTCTTTGATGCATCGACCACGGTCGTTACGCGCGGCAAGCTGGAAATCTACAACAAGCTCGGCAAACCGTTGCCGGAGGGTTGGGCGCTCAATGCGAGCGGCAAGGGCTCGACCGATGCGAAGGACGTTCTTGAAAACATTGTGGCGAAAAAGGGCGGCGGTATCATGCCGCTCGGCGGCGAGACTGAACAGTCCGGCAGCCACAAGGGGTACGGATACGGTATGTTCTGTGAGATCTTTTGCTCGATTTTGTCGATGGGTCTGACCTCCAATCATACCCATATCGGCGGCAAGGGCGGTACCTGCCACGGCTTTATCGTCATTGATCCCAAGATCTTCGGCGACGTGGGCGATATCAAAGAGCATTTGTCCACCTTCCTGCAAGAGTTGCGGGAATCTCCGAAATCCGAGGGAGCGACGCGCATCTACACGCACGGTGAAAAAGAGATCATTGCTAAAGCGGATCGTTTGAAAAACGGCATTGCGGTCAACATCAATACGGTGGCAGAAATGTTTGATATGTGCCGGTACGTCGGCTTGGATCCGGTGAAATATTTGGGTGACGTCAAATTTGAGAACGCCGCGAGCAGTTCGTATAAATAAAAAGAGGAGAGGGTCTGTTGTGGATATTAAGGAAAAAGCGTTACAGCAGCATTACGAGTGGAAGGGAAAGATCGAGGTCGTTTCGCGTACGCCGGTGACCAACCGTGAGCAGCTTTCGATCGCCTACACGCCGGGTGTTGCAGAGCCGTGTCTTGAGATCAATAAGGACTATAACAAATCCTTTGAATTGACCCGTCGTTGGAACATGGTGGCGGTCATTACCGACGGTACGGCCGTATTGGGGCTCGGTGATATCGGTCCTGAGGCAGGCATGCCGGTTATGGAAGGCAAATGCGTGCTGTTTAAGGAATTTGCCGACGTGGACGCGTTCCCGCTTTGCCTGCGCACGAAGGACGTTGACGAGTTGGTGCGCACCATCTATTTGTTGTCCGGCAGTTTTGGCGGCATCAACCTGGAGGATATTGCAGCGCCGCGCTGCTTTGAGATCGAGCGCCGCTTGAAAGAAATTTGCGATATTCCGGTCTTCCACGACGATCAGCACGGTACGGCGGTCGTGGTGGGTGCCGCGTTGCTGAACGCGTTGCGTTTGACCAAAAAGGAGATCGGCGAGATCCGTTGCGTTATCAACGGCGCCGGCTCGGCAGGTATTGCGATCGGCAAGCACCTGCTTAAACTCGGCGTGAAGAACCTGACGATGTGTGATCGCTTCGGTATGTTGTGCGAGGGCGACGAGCAGCTCAACCCCGCGCAGGCCGAGATGAGTTTGGTTACCAACCGCGAGAAGAAGACCGGTTCGCTTGCCGATGCCATGAAGGGTGCCGACGTGTTCATCGGTGTTTCGGCGCCGAATTGTGTGTCGGAGGAGATGATCAAATCCATGAACACGGATGCGATCGTGTTCCCGATGGCCAATCCCGTTCCGGAGATCATGCCCGACAAGGCAAAAGCCGCAGGTGCCCGCGTGGTGGGTACCGGCCGTTCGGATTTCCCGACCCAGATCAACGACGTCATGGCGTTCCGCGGTATTTTCCGCGGCGCGTTGGACGTGCGTGCCTCTGACATTAACGAGGAAATGCAGATGGCGGCTTCGCTGGCGATTGCCTCACTCGTATCCGACGAGGAACTGAATGAAGAATATATCATGCCGTTTGCCTTTGACGAGCGCATCGGCAAGACGGTCGCCGAGCGTGTGGCGCAGGCCGCGCGCGAGACCGGCGTAGCGAGAATCTGATAGTTTGCATAACAAAAGCACCTGTGGTGATCCACAGGTGCTTTTCGCTTTTTCAGCGTTGCCAAACACAAGGAATGTCGCCGTTTAAAGCGGCGAGGATGGTTTCGGGGGTGTTGGCCGGCAGGTCGAGATAGGGGCCGGCGTCCTGAATATCCTCCAAGTGATGAGCGTCGGAGTTTTGCAGCAGCGGTTTCCCGACGATCTCGGGATAGCGTGACGAAAGGTCGTTCACGTTGCCGTTTTTGGTGATCTCAACCGACGCAAAGCCAAGCGGCGGCAGATCACCGAGCGCGGCGGTGACGCTGTACGACGGGCGGTCAATGTGAGCGGGAAACGCCGTGCCGCCGTATGAGCGGGCAAGCTTTGCCACACCGTCCACACTGATAGCGGATGCCGTGGTGAGCAGGATCTCCTGCGTGCCGATCGGTCGGTCCTCTGCGTCGCACACGATCTGTTCACCGAAGATCTCCGGCCGGTTTTTGATCGGCGGTAACGTGGGAGCGATATGCGCCTCGAATCGTTCTGCGGCCTCCACAGTGGGGAACAGACATACGACGTGCGCTTCCTCGGCGGTACACAGCTCCATGCCCGGCAAGAACGTCAGACCGAGTTCACGTGCGACCGCTGCCGCTGCCGCGCAGTTGCCGCAGGTGTTATGATCGGTCAGCGCGAGGGCATTAAGCCCTGCAAGCTGTGCCATGTTGACGAGGTTGTTGGGTGTCATCTCGTCGTCACCGCAGGGGGACAGACAGGAATGAATATGAAAATCGTAATAAATTTTCACGGACAACACATCACGTTTCTTCTCGTAATTTGCACACGTCTACCCAAATGCCGCCGGTATATTCCTCTAATTGGGCAGGGGTGACTTCGATTGCTGAATTGGAGCTGCCCGCCGCGGGGTACACGGTGTCAAAGCGGCGCAGGGATTCATCCAAGAAAATGCGCACACCTTCGGGCAAGGCAAACGGGCAGACACCGCCGACGGCGTGACCCGTTAACGCCAACGCCTGATCGGGGGAGAGCATTTTGGCTTTAAAGCCGAACGTTTGCTTATATTTCGGGTTATCAATTTTGGTATCACCTGCCGTAACCACGACCAGACAACCGTCGCCGTCAGCGAAGGACATGGTTTTGGCAATGCGGGCGGGAATGACGTTCAGTGCTGCTGCCGCGAGCTCCACGGTGGCGCTGGAAACGGTGAATTCCCGAATATCCTGCTCTCTGCCGAATTTGGCAAGGAACGGACGAACGAGTTCAATAGACATGTGGGGTTATACAGTCCTTTCTAAACGGGCGCTCAAGGCACCCGACAAGGTATACGCGGTGGAAGCGCTACGCAATATCGTGACGGATTCGAGCTCCGCGCGGGTGCGGGCGGCCTCATCCAGCACGGCATTTTCACACAAAACAAGACATGCGACGTCCGCCAATACGCACACGGCAACGGCGTTGACGTTACCCATCACACTAAACCAGGCGTCTCCGGCTTTGGCGCGGCCCATGACCCAACTGAGCAGGTCGCCCGAGTAGCCGCCGGTGACGGCACGGTCCAGATCACCCTCAACGAGGGTTTCGAGAGATAAGGCGGTTATCAGTTCGCGAACGGTCATACGGAGTCCTCCTTTGGGGTGATGCGCTCTGACATACGGAAACAGTCGCTTGTATCGGCAAGGCCGCGCACGATATCCTCTGCCAGGGCACGGCAGGTGGGAGCGCCGCACGCGCCGCAATCGAGCTTCGGGAGCTGTTCGTAGATCGCGTTTGCTTCCTGCATTAAGCGCATGGCGTCGCTGACGTTTTCGGCGAGACGCAACGCCGGATTTTCCGATAACGATTCCGTCCAATTCAGCGAACGGAGCTCACCGATGTCTTCGGCGCGGTTGCAGGAGATCGGCAGGTATTTGCGCAAGCGCTTGATGCGGGCGCAGGCAACGTATCCGTTTTCGGCGGTAAACACGCCGCCGACACAGCCACCGGCACACGCACTCAGTTCAATAAAATCCAAGTCGGCGAGTTTCTCGTCTTCCAATTCTTCCAGTACGCGGATGACGTTTTGAATGCCGTCCGCCGCCAAATGGTTTTCGTTGAGAAGCCCTGCCGCTTCACCGCCGATAAACGACCAGCTGGTGCCGATCAACCCTGAACGGGATAACGGCTGCACTTGATTCAAATGATTCATTTCGTGTACCAGCTTGGGGTAAATATCCGCAATCGACAGCACACCGTCAACCTGCGAGTGTGAATTGCCGATGGGGAAGCGCACGTCCGTGACTTTGGCGGGGCAGGGGGAAATGAAGAAAACGCCAATATCCTCGGGTGCGAGTCCCGTTTGTGCCATAGCGCGTTGACGCGCCATGGCTGCCGCGACCTCCATAGGTGCTTTCAGCGGCAGAACGTGCTCGCACAGTTCCGGAAAACGAATCTGGATCAGCCGCACGACCACCGGACACGCCGAGCTGATGACGGGCTTCTTGACCAAGCCGTCTGCCATGACCTTACGGGTGGCATCCGACACGATCTCTGCACCGCGGGATACCTCGAACACTTGGTCAAAGCCGAGTTTCAGAAGTCCGGTCAGGATCACGTCAATATCGTCCAGGTTGTGGAATTGCCCATACAGCGAAGGGGCCGGCAGGGCAATGGTATATTGGTAATCGGAAAGCGCCGACAACGAATCGTGCCGCGCTTTTTTGGCATGATGGGGGCAAACGCGGATACATTCACCGCAATCGATGCAGCGTTCGTCCGTGATCACAGCTCTGCCGCCGCGTACACGGATCGCCTGCGTGGGACAGTGCTTGACACAATGTGTACAACCCACGCATTTTTCGGTATCCAGCGTAACGGAATGTAAAATGCGTTCCATATGGCACACTCCTTACGAGGTTGGTGTGTTACGATACCGCTACGGTCATCTGAATCGTGGTGCCTTTTCCGATCTCGGTATCGATTTTAAGATCATCGGTATAGCGCTTGATATTGGGCAAGCCCATACCGGCGCCGAAGCCCAAATTGCGCACATTTTCGGGCGCGGTGGAGAAACCCTCCTGCATGGCCTTTTCCACGTCCGGAATACCGGGGCCGCGGTCGGCAAGCGTGACGACGATGCGATCGGGCTCGATCTCTACGTCTGCGACACCGCCGTCGGCGTGAATGACCATGTTGATCTCGCCTTCATACATCGCAATGGCGACGCGGCGGATCACGTCGGCAGGAAACCCTAAGCGCTTTAACGTGGCTTTGACTGCGCCGGACGCTTCACCGGCGCGGGTGAAATCATCGCCGGCAACTTCGTAATGCAGTTTCAAGTCGTCACCTCAATTTCCGTCGCCGCCGGTCAAGCCGCTTGAATACAGCAGGCCGCAGGCGGTGAACAGGCGAAGCGGAGTTGTCATCAGTACGATGTTAAACTCCCGGGCAAGCTCGATCATCTCGGCGGTCGGCTCCTTGCCGCGCACAAAAACGACGCACAGCATGTCCATCATTTCGGCGGTGCGTACCACCTGCATGTTGACAAGGCCTGTGAGCAGTACCGACTGGTCTTTGACGAAGGCGAGAACGTCGCTCATCATATCACTGCCGCAGGCATTATGTACTTCGGCGGTTAAGTTATCACCACACACGATCTCGGCATTCAGGATCTTTTGAACATCTGCAATGGTCATTGGTCATTCCACCTTTTTTACAAGAATCGGATCTTAGTTTCAGTATACTGGAAAACGCGCCAATATGCAAGGGAAACCCTTGTGAAAAATTTCACAAGATACGAACTTTGCAGTTGACTATTCTGCCAAAAGGGAGTACAATAAATATAATTTTATTTTTTCTTTGGAGGAATGACAGATGGCAAGAGTATACAATTTTTCGGCCGGCCCTTCCGTGCTGCCGGAAAGCGTTTTGAAGCGTGCGGCAGAGGAGATGATGGATTACCAGGGATCCGGTCAATCCGTTATGGAGATGTCGCATCGATCGAAAACATACGATGCCATTATTAAGGAGTGTGAGGCCCTCTTACGTGAGGTGATGAACATTCCGGACAACTATAAGGTGCTGTTCCTGCAGGGCGGCGCGTCCTCGCAGTTTGCGATGATCCCGCTCAACCTCATGAATAAGAGCGGCAAGGCAGATTTCATTCTGACCGGGCAGTGGGCAACCAAGGCGTATAAGGAGGCCGCCCGTTACGGTGAGGCAAAGGCGATCGCCAGTTCCAAGGACAAGACGTTCTCCTACATTCCCGAGTGGGATGAGGCGGACTTTACGCCGGATGCGGATTATTTCCACATTTGCATGAACAACACCATCTACGGCACGAAGTTCACCAAACTTCCCGAAACCGGTGACGTACCGCTGGTCGCGGATATTTCGTCCTATATCCTGTCCGAACCGATCGACGTGTCGCGCTTCGGTCTGTTGTATGCGGGTGCGCAGAAGAACATGGCACCGGCGGGTCTTACCGTGGTCATCGTGCGTGAGGATCTGATCGGTAACGCGCAGGAGATCACCCCCACCATGTTTAACTATCAGATCCATGCGGACAACGATTCTATGTTCAACACCCCGCCGTGTTACACCATTTACATCTGCAAACTGGTGCTTGAGTGGGTGAAAAACGAGATCGGCGGTCTGGAGAATATGAAAGCCGTCAACGAGAAAAAGGCGGCTATTCTGTACGATTTCCTGGATTCGTCCAAGCTGTTCAAGGGCACGGTGGAGAAGAAGGATCGTTCGCTCATGAACGTGCCGTTTATCACCGGCAACGAAGAACTGGATGCGAAATTCGTGAAAGAAGCTACCGCCGCGGGCTTTGTCAATCTGAAGGGTCACCGTTCGGTCGGCGGCATGCGTGCCTCTATCTACAACGCGATGCCGGTTGAGGGCGTCGAAAAATTGGTTGCGTTTATGAAGGCGTTTGAAGAAGCCAACGCATAAGGAGAAAATGATTATGAATATTTTAGCGCTGAATAAAATTGCCGCGTGCGGCACGGACCGTCTGGGTGCCGGTTACACGGTGGGCGACGCGGTTGCCGATCCGGTCGGCGTACTGGTTCGTTCCGCTGCTATGCATGATATGGAATTCCCGACCTCGCTGCTGGCAGTCGCCAGAGCGGGTGCGGGTGTCAACAACATTCCGTTAGATCGCTGCAGCGATGCGGGCATCGTAGTGTTCAACACCCCCGGTGCCAACGCGAATGCCGTAAAAGAACTCGTGATTGCCGGTTTGCTTTTGTCGTCCCGCAAGGTCGTTCCCGCCATCGAGTGGGCAAAGACGCTCAAAGGACAAGGTGCTGAAGTCGGCAAGTTGGTCGAAAAAGGTAAGAGTCAGTTCACGGGCCCCGAAATTTTGGGCAAAAAGCTCGGTGTCGTGGGGCTTGGTGCCATCGGTATTTTGGTCGCCAATGCGGCGAAATCGCTCGGCATGGAAGTGTACGGATACGATCCGTATTTGTCGGTTGATGCCGCGTGGAGCTTGTCCCGTTCCATTCATCACGCCGCCACTTTAGAGGAGATCTACGCGGAATGTGATTATATCACCGTTCACGTGCCGCTTAACGACGCAACCCGCGGCATGATCGGCAAGGACAGCATCGCTACGATGAAAGACGGCGTGCGTATTCTTAATTTCGCCCGCGGTGAATTGGTCGACGGCGAAGCCATGCGTGCGGCGCTTGCCGACGGCAAGGTTGCCGCCTACGTGGTGGATTTCCCCTCCGACGATATGCTGTGCGTTGAAAACGTGATTGCGATCCCGCACCTCGGCGCTTCTACGCCCGAGAGTGAGGATAACTGTGCTATGATGGCCGCAGACGAGCTTAAGGCGTACCTGGAGCAGGGTATCATCCGCAATTCGGTGAACTTCCCGGCTATGGACGTTCAAAAGAGCGGCGACGTGCGTATTTGCGTGTTGCACCGCAACATCCCGAACATGCTCGCGCAGATCAGCGCGGTGGTGTCCGAGGCAGGTGTCAACATTGAAACGATGACCAACCGTTCCAAGAAAGACAACGCCTATACGGTGCTGGATATTATCGGTGAGGTGCCGCAAAGCATTATCGACGGTATCGGCGCAATCGGCGGTGTTATCCGCGTGCGCAAGATCTAAATGACGCAGGAAAGCGGCACCGAAACATTCGGTGCCGCTTTTTTTACAAAAAGGGGGCTGTAACCTTGCACGGAACAGGTGCTTTGGGAATCACACTGCGGGCGGTGCTTGCGGTGATCTGTTTGTTTATCGGTGCGTGGGGGATTTTGCCGACCTTAACCGGTCGATTTCATTCCGGGTGCTTGACGATGATACTCGTTGGTGCGCTGGGGGTTGTTTCGTGCGTTAATTTTCCGTTGCTTGCCGCTTTCTGCTGCCGCTTGTGGCAAAGCGGTGCAGGGCGGGCGGCGCTGTGTGCTGTTGCAGGGGTCGTCGGTGTCCTGGTGTCATTGTTTATCGGCTTGTCGGTTTGCATGATCGGCGCGTGTAACAAGAAACCGAGTGAGGGGGCTACCCTTGTTGTGTTAGGCGCCGCCCTGCGCGAGGATCGTCCGAGCGAATTGCTTCGCGGGCGGTTGGAGGCCGCGTATGTTTTTTTAACAGAACACCCCGATGCAAAATGCATCGTATCCGGCGGGCAGGGGGAGGATGAGATCTGCACCGAAGCGAGCGTCATGCACGCGTATTTGGTGGAGAAGGGTATTGACCCCGCACGTATTTATATGGAAGAAAATTCTACCAGTACGTTTGAGAACATTCAACAAACCCGCGAGCTGATCGAACAGCACGGACTGAGTACCGAGATAGCGGTGGTGACGCAGGAGTTTCATCAATTCCGAGCGCAACAGTTTGTCAAGCGGGCGGGGCTTACTGTTTCGGGTGCGGTGACCGCGCACACGCCGTGGCATTTGCTCCCCAGCTATTGGATCCGCGATTTTGCAGGGATCTGTCATATGGCGCTGCTGGGAACATAGGGGGATTATGCTGTCGTAAAAGCATCCCTCCCGGAGGGAATCTGATAAAGGCAATTTGCGATAAATCGAAAGGAAGGAACCATGTCAAAAATAATATTAACCTCTTGTGATTTTCGGAACGCCGAATCGGCAAAAGGTATATATGATAATTTGCCGTATCCGATTTCTCAATGTAAGGTGCTGTATTTTCCCAATGAAAAGGCCACCGAAGAATGGATTAACAGCAACAAATTCTATAACCGTCTTGCGAAGTTTGGCTTTGCCAAAGAAAATATATCGGTTTATAATTATTTTTCACCGACTGAATTTGAAATAGGTGATATTGATGTTGTTTACGTCAGTGGCGGGAATACTTTTGGTATCTTAAAAAGGATGAGGGAGTCGGGCGCCGATAAACTCATTATAGAGTGCGTAGCACACGGTGCAACGTATATCGGCGGTAGTGCCGGTGCGCATATTGCCTCTCGCTCAATTGAACACGTAGTGAAATACGATGTGGAAACATTCGGGCTAACGGATTTTTCCGGTTTAAAACTGTTCGACGGCATTATCATCTGTCATTATTCAGAATTGCGACAGGCCGATTACATAGGGTTGATTGAACAAGGAGAACGAAACGTTATAAAATTGCGAGATCAAGATTTTATAGTATTAGAAAGATAACGAACAGCCCCGACAGATATCATCTGTCGGGGCTGTTTGGATTATCTATTTGGTTTGCACGTTGGTAAACGTAACGGTTAAAGGGATCGAGGGGATAACGAGTGAGAGCGGGGCACCGCTTGTGGCGTCGTAAACGTAGGTGTAGGTTGAGGTTCCCGATAATCCGTTTAACGTGACCTTGCCGTCCGCTTCTTTTCGTTCGCCCTCGCCGCGCAGGGCGGTGTCGAAGGCGGAAAGCAGCCCTTCCCCGAGAGCGTTTTCGGGAAGTTTGTGAGGATCGACGTCGTATGACAGCCCTAAGTATTTGAGAGTGACCTTTTCGCCGTCCCATTCAGCCGAAAGACCGTTTAAGGTTTCGGGCTCGGAGAACTCGAGCAGCAGCGTGCCCGCCGTGCGGCGCGTGAGTGTGCCGGTAGCGGTGAGGTCGTTATATTGTGCGCGAAACTCACACGTAAAATCGACCGCCACCGGCTCTGCCGTTTGCTTCGGACGGCAACCGGTGCAGAGTAACAGTAAAGACAGGCAAAGTGCAGAAAAGCGACGGGACATTGGATGTTCTACCCCTTATGATTCAAGTTGCAGAAACAGCGTCCCCAGTTCATCCAGTATATCGGTAGGCAGCATGGCGTGCTGTGACAAGCGCGCAGCAGCGAGATCACCCGCCGCACCATGCAGATATACACCGCACCGCGCGGCGTCGAAAGGGGATGCCCCTTGTGCGAGAAGCCCCGCGATCATGCCCGCCAGCACGTCTCCGCTGCCGGCGACCGCCATTCCCGGGTTGCCGGTTTGATTGACGGATACCGTGCCGTTTGGCGCTGCGATCACGGTGTGATGCCCTTTGAGCGCCACGACCGCGTCAAAACGCGAGGCGGCGGTTTGTGCCGCCGTTTGCCGATCGGCCCCAATCCGATCGACGGTGGTGTGTAAAAGGCGGGCAAGTTCCTTGGGGTGCGGTGTCAGAATGAGCGGTGGATGCGCTGTTTCCAGTATAGATATATGCTGTGCGGCGGCATTTATACCATCTGCATCCAAAACGATCGGGCAGGTTGCCGCGTGAAACAGCGCCTCTGTCAGTTGTGCCGTGGCCGCCGTGTTGCCGAGCCCGCAACCGATAAGCAGGGCGGTGCTTTTTTGCAGGTGCGGTGTGAGTTCTTTGACAAGAACTGCCGCCGGTTTTTCTGTGAGCGGCGCGAACACTACCTCGGGCAGCGCTGTTGCCGCGATAGGGTAAATCGATGCGGGCATGGCGGCGATCACGAGTCCCGTGCCGCACCGCATAGCGGCGCGGGTAGCGAGGATGGCGGCACCCGCCATCCCGTAACTGCCGCAGACCGAAAGCAGGGTGCCGTAGGTCCCTTTATGGCTGTCGGCGGCACGTGGTGTAAAGCAGTTTTTGATGGATTCGGGAACGTTCATAAAGCGTTTCTCCTTTGAAAAAAAGACAGCCGGTAGCTGTCTTTTTTTATACGTTATTCTTTGTTAAAATCCAGTTGCACCAGTTTGGGTAACCCCTCGTAGAAGGAATCCTTCACGCGGTCGTCCGGTTGGAACACGACCAACGTGTGACCGCGTTTTTTACTGTGATACGTGAAATAATACAAATTATCCTCACGGTCGGACGGCGCAGCAATCACGGTGCGATCCATCTGACGGCCGACCCATTTTTCCGGCACGTAGTGACCGGCGCTTTCGATCTTCTTGCCTGATACCGACACGATGCGCTGGCGTTTACGCTGTGCGATGATGCGATCAATATCAATATCGCCGTTGGTGACACAGTATTCATACTCGATGTTCTGCGCGGTCAGCAGATACCAGGCGCCGTAAAACACGCCCACGATAATAAACGCGGCAAATGCACCGACGACACCGATAAAGATGATCGAAACGGCTAACAGAAAAACCGCCGCGAGAATAATACCGATGATCGCCAGTATTTGACCGGCACTCTTTTTCTTTTTGACTAACTGCTCTACAAAGGTATCCATTAGGCGGTTCTCCTTTCATTGTCGTTCTGTTTATCACTTTATTATAGTATATCATAGATAATTACTCTATTGCAAGGGTTGATACTCAATTTTCTTGAAAATATTGTACGACAGTTTCCGCGGCGGGGCGGGTCATACCCTCCACTGCCGCCAACTGGTCTACCGTGGCGGATCTTATTGCCCGCAACGAGCCGAAATGCCGCAACAAAAGCGCGGCGCGTTTGGCACCGATGCCGGGAATTTCGGTCAGCGACGTGGCGACCCCCTGCTTGCGGTGCTTGGTCCGATGATAGCCGATCGCAAAACGGTGCACTTCTTCCCCGATAGCAGATACCAGCGTAAAGGCGCTGCGCCGCGATTGAATGGATAATTCAGCGCCCGCCTCGGTGATGGCGCGGGTGCGGTGATGCGAGTCCTTGACCAAGCCGAACACCGGAATACCGTATCCAAAGCTGTCAACAAGCGGCTTGACCGCCGATACGTGCCCTTTGCCGCCGTCGAGCAAGATGAGATCGGGCAGGGTACCGAAAGCGGCATCGTCCGCCTTTTCGGTATAGTCCTTGAGGCGGCGCCCGACGACCTCACGCATGCAGGCGTAATCGTCCTGACCGATCACGGTTTTGATCTCAAAACGGCGATAGGCGGATTTGAGCGGTTTTCCGTTTTGAAACACTACCATGGCACCCACGACGTCGCTGCCGGCGGTGTGTGAAATGTCGTAGCTTTCAATGCGGGCAGGCAGTTTTTCGAGTCCTAACAGCTGCCGCAGTTCCTCCAGCGCCGCTACGTCGCGTCCGCGGAGATGTAATTGCTGTGCGACACGCTCTGCCGCATTGTCACGGCACATGGACAGCAGTTGTGCTTGCTCGCCGCGTTCGGGGAATACGAAGCGCACGCCGTAACGTTCGCCGTTTGCCGCCGCTTTTTCGGTGAGCCATTTTGAGAGCAGATCGGCATCCTCAAGCTCGCCGTCTAACACGATGCGGGGCGGTACCGTATCCCGCATCGAATAATAGCGGCGCAAAAATTCTGCGCGGGTGGCGGGCAGATCCTCCGACGGGTCCACAAAGAAATGCTCGCGGTCGGAGAGAGCGCCGTCCGTGAAACGGAACACCTCAAAGCACGCGACGCCCTGTGCTTGCGACAACGCGATAATATCCTGCTGCTTGATGCGCGATTGCACGACCTTTTGGCTGGTGTTTAACTTTTCCAGCGCGCGGATGCGGTCGCGCAGACGGGCGGCGGTTTCAAAATCCAGCGCTTCCGATGCCGCTTCCATGCGGTTGCGCAGCAGCATCATCAGTTTTGAACGGCCTTGTGTGAGATACGTGATCGCTTGTTCCACGCGGTCGGCATACTCTTCGGGGGGGACCTTGCCGGTACACGGGGCACAGCATTGACCGATATAATGATTCAGACACGGGCGCTCGCACGGGTTACGAAAGCTAAGCGGTTTGCGGCAGGTGGAAAGCCCGAACAGCTTGTTTACCTCGTCCACCGCCTGTTTAATAGCAAACGAGGAGAGGTACGGGCCGATATACCGCGCGCCGTCCTCCGCCTTTTGTTTTGCCTCGCTGATACGGGAAAAGGGGGGAGGAGATACGCGGATATAGTGATAACCTTTGTCGTCCTTGAGCAGGATGTTGTATTTGGGGGTGTATTGCTTGATGAGGGAACACTCCAGTATGAGCGCCTCAAACTCGCTGCCGGTGACGATATAGTCGAAATGGTCCACGCGGCTGACCATTTGCCGCACTTTTTCGGTGTGAGCGGTGTCGGCACCGAAATATTGACTGACGCGGTTTTTCAGCGCCTTGGCTTTGCCGATATAAATGATGGAGCCCTTTTGATCTTTCATGAGATAGACGCCCGGTTCTAACGGCAACGCCATTGCTTTTTTGCGCAGTTCTGCCTTTTTATCCATCACTTCACACCTCCTATACCAATTCTCGCCTCCCTCTGATGAGGGAGGTGGCAAAAATCTTTGATTTTTGACGAAGGGAGAGAAAAGAACGACTACCCCTCAGTCAAAACCTACGGTTTTTCCAGCTCCCCTGACAAGGGGAGCCAAGTAGCGTTATCCGCAATAAACGAAAAAGCGCAACCGTGCGGTTGCGCTTTTTGCCTATATTTTTACTCGTTGAAGCCGGACTGCACCAAGGATACGAGTGCATCCACAGCCGTTTCTTCGTCGTTGCCGTCTGCAATGATGCGGATGGTCGTGCCGCCTACGATGCCGAGCGAAAGCACACCGAGCAAGCTCTTGGCGTTAACGCGGCGCTCTTCTTTTTCCACCCAGATGGACGATTTGAACTCGTTCGCTTTCTGAATAAAGAACGTTGCGGGACGAGCGTGTAAGCCGACTTGATTCTGTACCAAAACATCTTTGACGCACATAACAAATTACTCCTTTTCATCATCACATCTTGAACGGTTTCTCTTTGATATATATTATACCACAAAGGAGAGCGCGGTCAAACAAAAACCGCGCAAAAAACGGCGATTTTTGAAAATTTGGATGCCTGCCCTATTTTGAAAAAAGCAAAACCGTCCAAATTGGTAAAAATGACGGGGACGGTGAAAGAATTTTAGTCATTTTGGTGCCGATGTTCCGCTAAAAACACTTTTTCTTTCGGCGTTAATTCGGCGTTCTCTAACAGATCGGGGCGATGCTCGAGTGTGCGGAGCAGCGATTGCTCACGACGCCACTTGGTGATGTTTTCGTGATGGCCCGACAAGAGCACCGGCGGCACCTCGCGCCCCTCCCACACGGCGGGACGCGTATACTGCGGGTATTCGAGCAGCGAGGAAAAATGACTTTCCTCGGTAAAACACACTTCGTCGGACAGCACACCGGGGATCATGCGTGCCACGCAATCGGCCAGCACCATGGCGGGCAGTTCACCGCCGGTCAACACGTAATCGCCGATGGAGATCTGCTCGTCGACGATGGCGTCCAGCACGCGCTCGTCCACACCCTCGTAGTGACCGCACAAGAGGCACAGTTCGGGTAATTCGGCGAGTTCGCGGGCGCGCTGCTGTGTCAGCGTTTTGCCCTGCGGTGACAGATAGATCAGATGGGGGCGGTGGCCGAGCTCGTCACACACCGCACGGTAGCAATCCGCGATGGGCTGTGCGTTCATGACCATACCCATACCGCCGCCGTAGGGGTAATCGTCCACCTGCTTTTGGCGGTTTTCCGTGTAGTCGCGAATTTGGTGAAAATGAAAGTCCAGAATCCCGCGTTCACGGGCGCGGCCGATGATGCTCTCGCCGAGCACTGCGTTGCAGGAGTCGGGAAACAGCGTTAAAAAATCAATTCTCATCGTCAAACAATCCTAACATCGGAAAAATACGAATGATCCCTTTCTCCACGTCCACCTCACGGATGACGTCGGGGATGGCGGGAATCAAGATCTCTTTGCCGTCTGCCGTTTTCATGTGATACACGTCGTTGGAGCCGGTGTGCGTGACGTCGGTACATTCGCCGTAAACGGCAGCCGTTTCGTGGTCGATTACCTGTGCGCCGATGAGGTCACAGATAAAATAGCGCCCTTTTTCCAGTTTCAGGTCACGGCGGTTGAGATACAGCATGGTCCCGCGCAGGGCTGCCGCCGCTTCCACCGTGTCCACGCCGTCGAGCTTGGCGAGTGCCACGTTCTTATGCGGGCGTGCTTTCATGCGTACCGACCGCGTACCATCGGCGTCAAAATACACGGTACGCAGGGTGCTGAACAGTTCGGGCGAATCACATTCGGGACGCACCCGTACCTCGCCGCGCACGCCGTGTGTGCCGACGATCTCGCCCGCTTCCAGAAATATCTGTTTTGGCATAATAGTGCTCCTCCTTGGAAAAAACCTCCCACGGAGTGCCGTGAGAGGTTTGACCACCGTTGTGGTGAATTAGTCGTCGATCTCGACGGCGACTTTCGCATCCTGACGGGTGGCGGCGGCACGCATGACGGTGCGCATCGCTTTCGCAATACGGCCCTGCTTGCCGATCACACGACCCATGTCGTCTGCCGCAACGTGGAGATGGAACACGATCGTGCCGTCCTCTGCGGGTTCATCCTCGGTGACGATGACCGCGTCGGGATCTTCCACAAGACCGCGAGCAATCGTTAACAATAACTCTTTCATGGTTTTAGATACCGGCTTTCTTCAGCAGATCTTTCACGGTATCGGTCGGCTGAGCGCCGTTGGCGATCCATTTCTGAGCTTTCTCGACGTCGATTTTGACAACAGCCGGCTCTTCCAGCGGGTTGTAATAGCCGATCTCTTCGATGAAGCGGCCGTCACGGGGATAACGGGAATCCGCTACCACGCCGCGATAGAAGGAGGCTTTCTTTGCGCCCATGCGGCGCCGTCTGATTTTTACTGCCATGTTGGTTATCTCC
>JAZNRA010000148.1:0-24729 GCA_045590415.1 Acutalibacteraceae bacterium
TCATCCCCTTTTTGTAAATGTGTGATACAGTTTTTTGTTATGGGTGCCATCCCCGTTCACAAATAAAGTATAGCACACTTTATTTGCAATTTCAATAGCTATATCAAAGGCAAGGCAGGAATAACCGTCATACTTTCGGTGGTTTTACTGCTTTAAAACAAAGTTTTCAACTTCATTATCTTTGGTATGATTTTCAATGTGTCGGTATGATTTTTGTCATACCATCAAAAATAGAGTTATCTCGTATTTTCGGGATAACTCTTTTTGCATATATAACTTGAAAATATCAGTGAAAAATGTTATATTAAGTTATAGAAAAATGCTTGTTATGCGGAAAATTCAACTTGTGGAAACGACTTCCACAAGTTGAAAACAAGAGCCTCCACTTGTCAGGGGAGGGGGTAAAACTTTAGTTTTGTCGGAGGGGTAGTTTCTCTCCCTCAGTCAGCTTCGCTGACAGCTCCCTCGTCAGAGGGAGCCAAGGGCTAATTTGTCTCTAATTTGACACAAGCATATAATACAATCAAAGATGGGTGATACCATGAAAAAGTTTTTCAAGTCAATCGATCAGGTTTTTGCGTATTATTTTATTTCTATGGGCATCTCCTTACTCGTCGGTATTCTGCTGGACTTTCCAATAAAAATGCTCTTTCATTCAAAAGGCGTGTTAACCGAATTTATCATCGGAATCATCAGTGCGTGTGCATCGTTGTTCGTACTCTGCTATCGCGCCGGGTATCATTCCACCAAATTAGAACTGAAACCTTTTATTCGTTCCGTTGGTTTATTCTTGGTACTGTTGATCGTGATAACCTGTCTGGTAGGGTTGATCGGTCCTGCTATTTATATTTCCGGTCCCACCAACACGTTAGCGCATTATATTGTGGACCAAGCCGGTCTGTATCTCATGGACAGAAAAGTTGCCTTATATTGTTATTGCCCGCTCTTTATGACCATCGCCTATGTCTTCCTGTATGCACCTTTTATGATCTTAGGAAAACATTTGGGATTTAAGCGAAAGCAATCCTTCTTTAAATCGTGACACCTGCCTGTTAAAATTTTATTAACCTTATCGAAATCGGTTGCAAGAAACGTTTTTTTGCTGTACAATAAAGACATCACGTAGGAAAGTGTGAACACGGTTATGTTCTTTTATGAAGGTCAAAAATGCCCGGTATGCGGCAATTTTTTCGGCGAGCAGGACGATATCGTCACCTGCCCCGAATGCGGTGCACCGCATCACCGCAATTGTTGGAAAACCGAGGGGCATTGTCATTACGCCCATTTACACGGCACCGGCAAAGCGTGGCACGAAGAACAGCAGGCACCGACCGCCGCACAAGCAACACCTAAAAAACGTTGCTCACGGTGCGGTTATGATAATCCGGAATTTTCGGAATTCTGCGCGCGATGCGGTAAGGAACTGGACACGTCGGACTGGCAAACGCAAAACACCGTGCCGCCCTCGCCCGAACGGCCGCCGGTCGGGCACTATACCCCACCGCACACGGGTGTTTATCCGCCGTTCGGTCAGCAACCGTTCGGAGATCCGTACGGCGGTGTACCGCGCAACGAAAGCATTGACGGTGTACCGGTGGATACCGTGGTAAAACTGATTGGCCCGAATTCGGCTTATTATCTTCCCCGCTTTTACCGTATGACACACGGCGGTTCAAAGGCCTCCTGGAACTGGTCGGCGTTCTTCTTCTCGTACAACTGGCTGTTATACCGCAAAAACATGCTGTGGGGTATTATTGCCTTTATTGTATCTACGGTGGTCGGCTTTTTCAGTCAAGCCGTCACGGATCAACTGGAAGGTATGCTGGGCAGCCCTACGATGGAAGCCATGATGCAGGCGGCTCAAAGAATACTTGCTTCCGAGCAAGGGCAACTGTTGTGGAGTATCCTATCGCTGCTTTCTTTCATTGCCATGGCGGTGCGCATTCTTGTCGGACTGTTTGGCAATTACCTGTATCTGCGTTCCGTTCTTAAGAAAGCCAAAAAGCTTGAGGGTGAAATCCTCACACCGTATGATGAGGGCTTCCGCAAATCCGGCGGTGTATCGTTTGCACTGGCAATGGCTCCGGAACTGTTGGTCTTGGCGTTATCGTATATCGCCTTTTTTGTTTTATCTATTATGTGAGGAGTGGTTACTATGTCAAATCGTGTTCGTAAAGCAGTTATCCCTGCGGCGGGTCTCGGCACGCGTGTGTTGCCGGCATCCAAAGCGATGCCGAAAGAAATGCTGCCCATCGTGGACAAGCCGGCGATCCAGTATATCGTGGAGGAAGCCGTTGCCGCCGGCATCACGGATATTCTGATCATCACCAACCGCGGCAAAGGCATCATCGAGGATCATTTCGATCACAGCATTGAACTGGAACAACGGTTAGCGGCAAGCGGCCGTACCGAAACGCTCGACGAGCTTAACCGTATCACCAATCTTGCTAACATTACCTTTATCCGTCAAAAAGAAACCAAAGGGCTCGGCCACGCAGTAAACTGTGCCCGCTCTTTCGTCGGCGATGAGCCGTTTGCGGTATTGTACGGTGACGACGTCATTATCGGTGAAGATCCCGCCTGCGGTCAGCTGTGCCGTGCATACGAGGAATACGGCAAGGGCGTTGTCGGCATGAAAGAAGTGACCGCCGAGCAGATTCAGAAATATTCCAGTTTGGCGGTTGCCCCGCTGCGGGACAATATTTTTGCGGTATCGGATATGATCGAAAAACCGAAGCCGAATGAGATCTTATCGTTGTATTCCATTTTGGGCCGTTGCGTACTTCCGCCGGAGATCTTTGATATTCTGGACAAAACGCCTCCCGGAGCCGGCGGTGAGATCCAGCTCACCGATGCCATGGTGACTCTGGCGCGCACTACGGGTATGACCGGTGTGGATTTCACCGGTATTCGCTATGACATGGGTAATAAGCTGGGCATCCTGCAAGCCACCTGCGAGGTAGCACTGAAGCACCCTGAAGTAGGAACCGATTTTGCCGCTTACTTAAAAGAACTTGTCAAAACGTTATAAGACGTATGAGCCCCACGCGAAAGCGTGGGGCTCATATTTTTACGAGTACAGGCATACACTATCTTACAAAGGAGATGGTGTTATGACCCGACCGAAAATTGATTGGAAGGTATTGTTGTTCTTTTTGGTATACACGTTTGTACTCGCGGGAATCAGCGTCCTGCTGGGCGGTGGCTTTGATTTGGATTCACTGAACGCCCCCCCTCTTGCTCCGCCGGCCTGGCTATTCCCCGTGGTATGGACGATTCTATACACGCTGATGGCTATTGCAGCGTATTTGGTATTCGTCAGCAACGATCTTGACCGCGGGCCGTCGCTACGCTTGTATCTGCTGCAAGTGGCGATCAATGCGCTGTGGCCGCTGTTCTTCTTCCGTTTGGAATGGCGATTGTTTGCGTTTTTCTGGCTTTTGCTGCTCATTGCCGTCGTGATTCTGACGATGGTTGGCTTTCGCAAAATCAGCCGCTCCGCATTCCGCTTAATGATTCCCTATCTGATTTGGTTGCTGTTTGCGGCCTATCTCAATATCGGATTTTATTTGCTTAACAGATAAAACACAAGGCGAGTCGCACGACTCGCCTTGTGTTTTTATAACTGATACTGTACCTGGTATTCGGCAAAGAGTTTTTTGAAATCGCCGTCATCGGTTTTAACGGTGTTCAGATACTCGTGCGTTTGGAAGCTGTCGCGTCCCAACTCAATGATCGCTACCGCGACGTTGGAACAATGATCGGAAATGCGCTCGTAGTTGTTCAGCATATCCGACAGAATAAAGCCGAGCTCGATCGTACAGTCACCGGCACGCAAACGTTCAATATGTCGCACCTTGATTTCGGCACTGAGCAGGTCGATGATCTGCTCAAGCGGTTCCACACGTTTTGCTTTCTCGATATCGTCGTTCACAAACGCTTCGACGGTCAATGCCATAATATCGCGAATCGCAGAAGTCAACACGCCGAGTTCACGTTGAGCGTCTTCCGAGAAATGGATCTGTTTGTTGTGGATCTCTTCGGCACCGTCTAACAGATTGAGGGCATGGTCACCTAACCGCTCAAAATCACCGATGGTGTGTAAGAGTTTCGATACTTTACGGCTATCGCTGTCGGACAATTCTTTACCGGAAAGTTTGACTAAATAGGTGCCCAGCTCATCCTCATAGCGGTCGAGGTAATCCTCCGATCCACGGATATTTTCCGCTTCCCGCTCCACATAGCCCCCCGCCATATTCATCGAGGAAAGTAGGGTGTCTTGAGCGAGCTGTGCCATTTTGACGGTCAGGTTATTGCATTCCGAGATCGCGATGGACGGTGTGGACAGCAAACGGTCGTCAAGGAACTGTTGCTGTTCGGTTTTTCCGGAACGCACCAGCAGATCTGCCAATTTGACCAGTTGCTTGTTGAAGGGAAGCAATGCTAGCGTAACAAAAATATTGAAGATACTGTGGATCACCGCAATACTCCACGGCTCGACCGGCAGGTCGGTAAAGGTAAAATCAAAGATCGCATTCGCACCATAGAACAAGAAAAGGCACAAGGCGGTACCGATAATATTGAAAGACAGATGGATAATGGATACTTTTCGGGCATTTTTGCTGACACCGATGCTAGAGATCACAGCCGTGATACAAGTACCAATGTTCTGACCCATAATAATCGGGATCGCCATACCGTAGCTGATGTTACTGGTGGTCGCTAATGCTTGCAGAATACCGACCGATGCGGACGAGCTTTGAATAACCGCCGTGAGGATCGCACCGACCGCTACGGCAAATACAGGATTGTTAAAAGCTGTAAGGATCTTAGAAAATTCCGGATTATCGGTCAGCGGTGCCATGGAATCCTTCATCAGCTCCATACCGTACATCAGCAATGCAAAACCGAGCAAGATAGAACCGATACTCTTTTTGCGGTTGCTCTTTGCCATCATGGTCAGTAACAGACCGATAAGCGCCAGTAACGGCGAAAAGTTTTCCGGTTTGATCAGATTGACAAAAAAGTTGTCACCCGATTCAATGCCGGCAAGACTTAAGATCCACGCAGTCATGGTGGTTCCGATATTGGAGCCCATGATCACGCCGACGGTCTGCGACAACTCCATGATTCCGGAATTGACCAGACCGACCAGCATGACGGTGACCGCTGAAGAAGACTGGATTGCGGCTGTTACACCGATGCCGAGCAACAATGCTTTGAACGGATTCGATGTCATGCGGCGCAGCATCTGCTCCAGCTTGCTGCCGGCCAGTTTTTCCAAGCCCGCAGACATGACGTTCATTCCGTACAGAAAAAACGCCAGACCGCCGAGCAGTGCAAAAATCGAGAAAATTGTCATGTTTTGTTACTCCTTTTCGTTTGTATTTTTAAAAAGAGCATCAGCCCAAACCAATACATGGCATGGGATGATGCTCCGCTTTTACGTATTTTTAATAATGACCGAGCCAACGCACTCGGCTGCGTGCTCACAGGCATCCGCGCACACTTCAAAGCATTCGTAAATTTTACGCCAGGAAACCGTTTCCAGCACGTCTGTCGAGCTGACGGTAAGCTCACGCATCGAGGTTAAGAATAACTTATCGCATTCTTCCTCCACGCTGTTGAGTTCAATCACCAACTCGCGGATCTTTTTGGAACGCTTGAAGTTCTCAAACTCCTGCATGATATCCGCCAAATAGTCACACGCCTTAACGAGTTCTTTGGCAAAAACGATGGCATCGGGAAGCACCGTCTTGATATCGTAGATATAAAATCGCTGTAAGATCTCCTCAAGCAAATCGGTCACGTCGTCCAACTCACGGCTGAGCATATCCAGATCTTCCCGATCCACCGGCGTCACAAACGCCTTAGCAAGCGCTTCGGACATTTCGTGCTTGACACCATCGGCACTGTGCTCAAAATCGTGCATCGCACGCAACTTGCTTTCCAACTTTTCGTGATCGTAGTTTTCCAGACATTCGACCAAATATACAGCGGCCTTTTGTGAATACGCCGTGCTCTGCACAAAATTATCAAAATAGAACTTGTCACCTTTTGCCATCTTCAAACATCCTTTCTTATTGGAAAATCAGCATAAACAACTTTGTCATCAAAAAACCTACCAAACCACAGCCCGGGAAGGTAAGCACCCACGTCAGCACCATTTCTTTCACGACGCCAAAATTGATAGCCGACACGCGTTTGACCGCCCCGACACCCATGATAGACGTCGTCTTCGCATGAGTGGTAGAAACCGGCAAGCTGAACACCGAGCAGAACAGCAGCGACAGCGCCGCGGCAATATCCGCCGAGAAGCCCTGGTATTTTTCCAGCTTCACCATATCCATGCCAACGGATTTGATGATCTTTTTACCGCCCATCGCGGTACCTGCCGCCATAATCACCGAGCAAAGCAGCATCAGCCAAAGGTAATCACCCGCAATATCCAGATCCTTCGGCAACGCCTGCCCCTGTGACATATACACACACAAGAGAATAACACCCATAAACTTTTGGCCATCCTGCGCACCGTGCATGAACGCCATGGAGGCGGCACCCGCAATCTGAGCACCTTTGAAAAATGGTTCGGTCTTGGGCCGATTTGCCCGGTAAAACAAGGCAGTAACACCCTTACAAACCAAAAAGCCCATACCGAATCCAAGAATAACCGAAATAAAAATACCGTATACAACCTTGATCCATTCGTTGCCGTTCACACCGGCAAAACTGCCGTGCAAGGCAATCGCACTACCGGTAAGCCCTGCAATCAATGCGTGGCTTTCACTCGTCGGAATACCGAAGACCCACGCGAGCGTCGCCCACAGCACAATCGCGAACAACGCCGCACTAAGCGCGATAATGGCGAGATCGGGATCACCGCCAAAATCCACCATTTTTGTAATGGTTTCGGCTACGGTGGCATTGATCATCGTCATCACAAACACACCAAGGAAATTGAACACCGCCGCCATCAGTATTGCGGCGCGGGGAGACATACAGCGCGTTACCACACAAGTGGCGATAGCATTCGGTGCATCTGTCCAACCGTTGACCAAAATAACACCGAGTGTTAGCAAAACAGCAATAAACAACAGCGGATTGGCTGTCATTTGATTCCAAAACTCCAATGCTGAACCCATACGCCTCTCCCTTTCTTAAGATAATCTCCAACTTATTCCATGATACAGTATAGCAGTTGACAAATCATAAGTAAAATAGTATAATCTTATAAAGTTTATAAGATTTTCTTTATAGGTTGGTGCATGTAATGACGATACGACATTTGCGGATATTTGTCAGCGTGTGTGAGCATAACAGCGTGACCCGCGCGGCAGAGGCGCTATATATGGCACAGCCCACCGTCTCCCATTGTATTGCGGAAATGGAAAAGCAATACAACGTGGAGCTGTTTGAGCGAATCAACCAGCGATTGGTGCTCACCGACATCGGCAAAGAGCTCTTTATGAAAGGGAAAGAAATTCTGTCGGAATTTGAAGAATTTGAAAATTTGGCAGAATCACGCGGAAAAAGCCCGCGTGTGCGTATCGGATCCGCACTCACCTTGGGTCAAACCGTTATCCCGCTGTTTATGCAAACGTTGCGGGACGTCGGGCTGAATATTCGCCCGCACATCGTCATTAAGCCGTCGGTTGCCATCCAGCGGGAGCTCGAACGCGGCAACCTGGATTTTGCTATTTTGGACGGTGAGATCACCTCACCGTATTTGATCGCACAACCGTTTAAGGATGAAAAATTAGTGGCGGTAGCGCATCGGGAATTTGACGTCCCCCATTCTCTTACTTTAAAGGAATTCGTCAAATATCCGCTGCTGCTGCGCGAGCAGGGGAACCTGGCGCGCGATTATCTGGAGCGGCTTCTTCACGATCACAACATAAGCGTGCATCCCACGATCGATTCGGTGAACAATCAGGTCTTGATCACCGCCGCCCTCTCGAAGATCGGCATTGCTTTTTTGCCGGACAGCGTGGTACGCGAGCATTTGGAACAGAAGAAGCTCAAACAAATCGCCGTGCAGGATTTAGATGCCATCCGCACCGACTATATTGTGATTCATAAAAACAAAAAACTGAACGCTTTACAACAACAAGCATTCGATATTTTAAAAAATATGTAGACTCAACCAATAGTATGTGTATTTTAAAGTCATCTTCCCCTATACTGAATGTGAAAGGAGGCGCTCCATGGATCAAGTAAAAATCGGAAAGTTCATTTCCGAACGCCGAAAAGAAGTCGGCTTAACACAAATGCAGTTGGCAGAGAAACTGGGAATCACCGATCGCGCCGTATCGAAATGGGAAACCGGTAAAGCAATGCCCGATACTTCTATCATGCTTGAACTTGGTGATATTCTTTGCATCAGTGTAAATGAATTATTAAGTGGGGAGAAAATCAATATGGAAAATAACAATCAGAAAAACGAGCAACTTTTGCTTGATATGGCGAAGGAATTAGAGAGGAAAAACAAAACGATTTGGTCTTCTATGTGGGCAATTATGATTGTAAGTATAACAGCCCTACTTGCAGGTCTCTTTATTGCTGCATTTTTAATTCCCGAAGGCGTGTGGCAGCTTGTCACCATTCTTGGTGTTTGCGTTGTGTTTTTAATACCGTGTTTCTATGCATTGAAACTTGAAGTCAGCGTAGGTGCTTACAAGTGCAAAAATTGCGGTCACGAGATTGTGCCTACCTATACGCAGGCACTTAATGCGATGCATGCGGGAACTACCCGTTACTTAAAATGTCCCAAATGCAACAAGCGTACGTGGTGCAAAAAAGTTATAAAGAAATAAATCTTCAATAAAGTAAGAAAATGCTATGAGCAACGTTGCTCATAGCATTTTTTGTTTATCAATTTAGGGTCTTTTTTAACGCGGCTACCGTTTCAACGTGCGCTGTTCGCGGGAACATATCGACGGGGGTCACACGCACCGTGCGATACCCGCGCTCCGAAAACCGTTTTAAATCACGGGCAAGTGTGGCAGGGTCACAAGACACGTATACGATTCTATCGGGTGCCATACGACTGACCGTGTCGATCAAACTTTCGTCGCACCCCTTGCGCGGCGGGTCCACGATCACCACGTCGGGACGAACGCCCTCGCGTTCGAGCTGTGCCGCGGCTTTCGCGGCATCGGCGGCAATAAAGCGCGCGTTTGTGACGCCGTTCACCTGCGCGTTCAGACGGGCATCTTCCACCGCCGGCTCAACGACCTCAACACCGATCAAGCTTTTTGCTTTCTCCGCCATCGACAAACCGATAGTGCCGGTGCCGCAATACAGATCGAGCACGGTTTCGGTACCGGTCAAGGCGGCTTCCTCTGCGGCTTTTTGATACAGCCGCTCCGCTTGGTCACGGTTTACCTGGTAAAAGGATAACGGCGATAAGCGAAACGTCATACCGCACAGCATATCGGTAATATACGGCTTGCCGTACAAAGCAAACGAGGTATCACCGAGCACCACGTTGGTATCGCGGCGGTTGAGATTGACCATGACCGACTTGAGTGTCGGCAAGGCGTCCTTCAAAGCGTTTACCAAACGATCGCTTTGCGGTACTTTTCCCGACGTGCACACAAGACACACCATGAGTTCCCCGCTCGCTGTACCTTGGCGTACATAAACGTGGCGCAAGAGCCCCGTGTTGGTCGTTTCATCGTACAACGAAACACCTGCCTCCTTGACCCACGCATCCACAACGGCTAATACGGTTTCAAAGCAAGCGGGTTGCAACAAACAATCCCTCTGATCGATAATACGGTGACTTCTGGCGGCGTAAAATCCGATTTTGGTGCCGTTCTCCCCTGCCGCCACCGGGTATTGCGCTTTGTTGCGGTAACGTTCGGGTGACTCACAACCCATAATCGGCTCGGGAACAAGCGTCAATCCGCCGATTCGCGTAAGAGCATCCGCTACTCGCTGCCGCTTATATTGTAATTCTGCCTCGTACGTCACGTGGCAGTAGGTACACCCCCCGCATTTGCCGAACGCGGCACACGCAATATGTGCCGCGCGGTCGTTTGAGGGGGTGACGAGCTCCTCCACGATACCGAACGCCATCGTCTTTTGCACCTTGACGATACGAGCGCGGATCACGTCACCGACGGCGGTAAACGGCACGAACACCGTCATGCCGTCTTCAGCGCGACCGATGCCGTTCCCCTCCGCGCTCATGGCGGTGATCGTCAGGTCAAGGATCTGATTTTTTGAAAGCATCGGTCTCACCCCTTATTTAGAAATCGAACAACGTCATTTGACTGGATTCCGGCAGGTCACCCAACGCACCGAGTTGACGCAAGGATTCCATCACCGCACTGCTGATTCCCGCACGGTCTTGAATCTCCTCACAGGAAATGTATTCACCGTCTTCTTTCGCTTTCATCAGCGATTCGGCGGCGGCGTTACCAAGACCTTTCACGGCGGTAAACGGCATACGGATCTTGCCGTCTTCCATTAAGAATTTATACGAATGGGATTTATACAGATCAACCGGTAAAAATTCCACGCCGCGTTGCATCGCTTCGTAGATCACGTGCAGAGTTTCTGCCTGCGACTGATCTTTGGCGGTCGCTTCCTTTTTATCCTTCATACGCAACGTATCCATCAGATGCTTGACGGCTTCCTTGCCTGCCTGCACCGGCTCGGCATCGAAATCTTCACCGCGGCCCGTAAAGTAAGCGGCATAGTACGCTGCGGGACGATGTACTTTATACCATGCGACACGCAATGCTGCGATACAGTATGCCGCCGCATGTGCTTTCGGGAACATATACTTGATCTTTAAGCAGGAATCGATGTACCATTGCGGAACGCCATGCTCCTTCATGGCGGCAAAATGCTCCTCTGTGAGCAGCTTGGACGCGTTACCCTTACGCACGATCTCCATGATCTTAAATGCCATTTTGGGCTCAAGTCCCTTATGCATCAAATAGGTCATGATATTATCACGCGTACCGATAACCTCGGAAATGGTACACGTCCCCGCTTTGATGAGTTCCTGTGCATTGCCGAGCCACACGTCCGTACCGTGGGATAGGCCGGAAATCTGCAACAGATCGGCAAACTTGGTGGGACGGCAATCGAGGAGCATCTGACGCACAAAGCCCGTTCCCATTTCGGGAATCGAGAGCGTACCCGTTTCACAATCAATCTCTTCCGCCGTTACGCCGAGCGGCTCGGGCGACGTGAACAGTTTATATACCTCGGGATCCGACATGGGCACGTCCATCACGTTGATGCCGCTGTATTCTTCCAAATACTTGTAGATCGTCGGAATGACGTGACCGAGGTTATCAAGTTTCAAGATGGTATCGTGAATGGAATGGAAATCAAAATGCGTCGTGATAATATCCGAGCCGGCATCGTCAGCCGGATGCTGTGCGGGACAGAAATCCTCAATGACGTATTCGCTCGGCACGACGACCATGCCGCCGGGATGCTGACCGGTCGTACGCTTGATACCGGTGCACCCCGTCGCCAGACGCGCGACCTCCGCTTCGCTCAAAGCAAGCCCGCGCTCCTCCGCATATTTCTTAACATAACCGTACGCGGTTTTGTCTGCCACGGTGGAAATGGTACCTGCCTTGAACACGTGGCTGCTGCCGAACAGTTCAACGGTATATTTGTGTGCGTTGGACTGATACTCACTGGCAAAGTTCAAGTCAATATCCGGCTGCTTGTCGCCGTCAAAACCGAGGAAGGTCTCGAACGGGATCTCATGACCGTCCCGCGTGTACGGTGTGCCGCATTTCGGGCAGTTTTTATCGGGCAGATCAAAACCGGAGCCGTACGAGCCGTCCGTAATAAACTCGGAGTGTTTACAGTTGGGACAGCGATAATGCGGCGGCAACGGGTTTACTTCCGAAATGCCCGCCATACTCGCCGCAAAAGACGAGCCGACCGAACCACGCGAACCAACCAAATAACCGTGATCCACCGAATCCTGCACCAGTTTTTGCGCGATCATATACATAACCGCAAATCCGTTGTTAATGATGGAATTGAGTTCTTTTTCCAAGCGATCCGCCACCAGTTGCGGTACGGGATCGCCGTATAATTCTTTCGCACGATTCCAGGTGATCTCGCGCAGTTGCTCCTCCGCACCGTCAATGTGCGGCGGGTAATTCCCCTTAGGGATCGGCAACAGATCGTCGATACTCTCCGCAATACGGCGCGGGTTTTCCACCACGATCTCGTATGCCTTTTCGGGCGATAAATAGGTGAATTCATCCAGCATTTCCTGCGTGGTACGGAAATACAAAGGTGCTTGCATATCGGCATCCGCGTACCCTTGACCCGCCTGCAAAATGCGGCGGTAGACCTCATCCTCGGGGTCCAGAAAATGCTCGTCACCGGTCGCACACACGGGAATGTTCAATTCCTCGCCCAGGCGAATCACCGTGCGGTTAAACTCACGCAACTGCTCCTCGTTCTGCACCATACCGTTTCGCAACATAAATTTGTTGTTGCCGATCGGCTGAATCTCCAGAAAATCGTAAAACCGCGCCATTTCGCACAATTCGTCCCACGGACGGTTTTCAAGAATGGCTTGGAACAATTCACCCTGCTCGCACGCACTGCCGATAAGCAGCCCTTCACGCAATTCCATGAGCTTGTCCTTGCTGATGCGGGGGCGCTTGTAATAGTTGTCGAGGTGCGAGAAAGAGATCAATTTATACAGATTTTTCAAACCGGCTTGGTTTTTGGCAAGGATCAATTGATGATAGCGCTTGGTATCCTTACCGCTCGGCAACACCGTGCCGTCCTCGTCGGTCAAGCGTTCCTCATTGACGTAATACGCTTCCATACCGTACAGCACTTTGATGTCGTGTCCGGCTTTGCGCGCTTTGCCCACCGCCTTCATGGCATCGGGGAACGCTTGCGCGACACCGTGATCGGTAATGGCGATGGCAGGATGCCCCCATTCGGCGGCGCGTAAGATGAGCGTTTCTGCATCCGACACCGCGTCCATCGCAGACATCTTGGTATGCAGATGCAGTTCCACGCGCTTGACCTCGGCGGTATCCTGCTTGTGATATTTGCTGACAAGCGCCAAAGATTTCGGCGACATCACGTTTCCCTTGACAAACGTATCGTATTCATACAAGCCGCTAAGTAACACGCAGCTGCCGTTTTTGACCGATTCCATGGCTTCCAGTTTTTCCTTGTCACGACGGGTATCCGTCCACAAAATAACCGAAATGGAATTGGTGCGATCCGAAATATAGAAGGTATGGCGAATACGCGTGCCTTCCTTGAACGCGCGGGTCTCATACCCAAACACTTCGCCCCAAACGGTCGCCGTATCACCTTCCTGCAAATGATTCAAAGCAATGGGTGTTCCTTGCGGAATCGGACCGAAAACCGAACGGGCGGTCTCCAAATACACGGGTAAGCCGTTTGCGGGCGGCGCCGTCGGATCGGACGGAGAAAGAGGTTTGACCGTCTCGCCGTTTTTGATATCCCTTGCCCTTTGTTTTTCGTATTCTGCCACACGGCGGGCGGCTGCTGCCGCTTCCTCCTCCGCCTGGCGAAGCAACGCCTCGTACTGCTCGTCCACGCCGTCAACGCCCTCAAAATCGACGGTGATCGACCTGCCGAACAATTCCGCGATCAACTCGCGGAGCATTCTGTCGGTATGCGTAGAAAGCAACACGTCCAAACGGGCACTGTTAAGAGAGATATGCCAACCGTCGTCAGTAGCGGTGCATACAGCGTCGTTAAAGGTACCGTTCACACTTACCGAACGGCGGCGCAAAAACTCAATAACGGTCGAAAAGCAATCGACAGAAAGACTGTCTTCCGGATATCGCGGTAACACCTCAACGTTGTTGAGACACAGTCCTTTTTGCAGCGCTTGTTCCAATAAAACCACCGTTTCAAACGGCAAAAAAGCCGCCATACGGATACGCGTGCGCAGAAAAGAATCCCTGCGATTGACCTCGAGAGATTCCACGGTAGCACCGGCAAACTGCGAAAGCAACTGCCCGTCGGTTATGTAAGCGGAAAATACCTGCTGTACTTCTGTCTGACTCATAACGACTCCAATTCTTCAATCAGTACCGCAACCGCGTCCTGCTCAGGAACGGTGCGGATGACTTGTCCTTTTTTGAAAACGGCAACCTTGCCGTCGCCGCCGGCAATGCCGATATCGGCTTCCTTTGCTTCGCCGGGGCCGTTGACGATACACCCCATCACGGCGATCGTCACCGGCTTATGGATGCGGCGCAGATGCCGTTCGACCTCATTCGCCATGCCGATCAGATCCACACGCGTTCTGCCGCAGGTCGGGCAGGAAATGAGGGTGGGCTCGTTTCGGCGAAGCCCCAACGCTTTAAGAATATCGATGCCCGCTTCCACCTCGCGCACGGGATCAGCCGTGAGCGACACGCGAATGGTATCACCGATACCGCCAAGCAACAACGAGCCGATGCCCGCGGCGGATTTAATAAGTCCCATGCGCTCGGTGCCTGCTTCGGTCACGCCCAAATGCAAGGGGTACGGACAGGCGGCAGCGGTAAGTTCGTATGCCTTTACCATCGTATCCACATGAGAGGATTTGATGGAGAGAACAATATCCGTGAAATCGAATTTTTCCAATAAGGACGCGTGGTATAAGGCGCTGTCACGCATCGCTTCTGCTGACGGATGACCGTATTTTACCAAAATTTCTTTTTCCAAAGAGCCGGAATTGACACCGATTCGGATCGGGATACCGCGTCCGCGGCACGCATCGGCAACCGCTTTCACACGGCTTTCGTCGCCGATATTGCCGGGGTTGATGCGAATCTTATCTACACCTGCCGCAACCGATTCCAGCGCTAACTGATAATCGAAATGAATATCCGCCACCAACGGGATATCCACCGCCGATTTGATCGCGTCGATCAGGCGCACCGCCGCTTTATCGGGAATGGCAATGCGCAAAATATCACAGCCCGTCTCACGCAGCGCCTTTGCCTGGCAAACCGTTCCCTCCACGTCAGTCGAGGGTATATTTCCCATCGATTGTACGGAGATCGGCGCATCACCGCCAATCAGGACACCGCCGACCGATACCTGCTTGGAATCACGACGTTGCATCGCCTTCACCTCACCGTTAAAATAGCTTGAAAATATCACTGAATGTGACTACGACAATCAAGAGTAATAAGAGCACCAGACCGACCGCGTGTACGATCGCTTCATACTTTTGCGGAATCGGCTTGCGTGTAACGCCTTCCCAAATCAAAAAGAGTAATCTGCCGCCGTCCAACGCCGGAACGGGAAGCAGGTTGAAAATGCCAACGTTGACGGTCAGCAGGACAACTAACATCAGCACGCTGCCGAGTCCCGCCTGCCACTGCTCCGCGGCGATCGCATCGGCAACGGTATCGCCGATGATGTCAACCGTCCCCACCGGACCGGACAGTTCGTTAAGTCCGTATTTTCCGGTAAGCAAACCTCCTAAACTGCGCCATACCATCACCGCCACGCTGCACTCGGTTTTAGCAGCTTGTGTGACGGTGGAACCAACCGTCTGCGGAATGGCATTGACCTTGAAATCGTATTTCAGAATATATCCGCCGGTTGCTTCGTTATAATCGCGCTTGAAGTTTACGGCAGGCAACGTTACCGTTTTGCCGTCACGGCGAACTTCCATTTCAAAAGTCCCGTCGTCGCTGTCCTGTAATAACGACTGAATATCAAAGACGGTAAAGACACGCTTGCCGTCAATCGTGAGCAGAGTATCACCGGGACGCAAGCCGCTTTCAAAGCTCTGCGCACCTTCTTCCTGCCAGGAAACGGTGGTGCCGGCGTAGTAGGCGTTTCCGTCATTCGACGGCAGGGTGCACGCGCCGAAATACACCAACAGCAGGATAAATCCCAGCACGATATTCATCGCTGCGCCCGCCACCGTGATCAGCATACGCTGCCACACCTTTTTGCGGTAGAAGGCGCGCGGATTATCGGGGGAGGTTTCGGTTTCGCTAAGCTTTACCTCTCCGCCGCCGGCAGCATCCTCGCCCTCCATGGCACAATAGCCGCCGATCGGCAACAGCCGCACGGAATAACGGGTCTCCCCTTTACCCCAGCCGAACAGCTTGGGTCCCATACCGATAGCAAATTCATTGACCTGCACACCGGTGAGCTTTGCGACGATAAAATGTCCCCATTCGTGAATGACCACGATCAGTCCAAACACGATCACCGCAGTGAGCAAACGGAAAATATACAGCAATACAGTTGTGATGATAATCACCCTCGGTCGATAATAGTACGGCGACAATCGGCATCAACAGCCAGAATGTCCTCCACGGTAGAAACGGCAGGCAACGGACGGGAAAGTGTTTCAGCAACCAACTCGCTGATCGCGCAAAACGAGATCTTTCCTTCCCGAAACAAAAGATTCGCCTGCTCGTTGGCGGCGTTGACCGCCGCCGGGTACGCACCGCCCTTTTCGATGGCGGTGCGGCACAGCTCGATCGCGGGAAACGCCTCGTGATCGGGCTTGTAAAAGGTCAGCTTACCGATCTCGGCGAGATCCAACCGACGCACCGGCGGTTCCCCGCGAAGCGGCCACGTCAGCGCATACTGAATGGGGATCCGCATATCCGGCACGCCCAGTTGGGCAAGCACGGAGTAATCGGTAAATTCAATAAGCGAATGAATGATACTTTCCCGATGCACCACAATATCTATATTCTCCGGTGCCATATCAAATAACCATTTTGCCTCGATGAGTTCAAGGCCTTTGTTCATCATGGTAGCCGAATCGACCGTGATCTTCGGGCCCATGCTCCAGTTCGGGTGCCGAAGCGCATCCTCCACCGTCACACGTCGCAAGTCCTCGGCATTCTTACCGAAAAACGGGCCGCCTGAAGCGGTTAAGATCACGCGGGAAAGCCCCAGCTCGGCAGATGACGCGGGCGGTGCCCATGCCCCCGCTGCGGTGCCCTGCAAGCATTGAAAAACAGCGGAATGTTCACTGTCCACCGGTAAAATACGGGCATGGTGCTCACGTGCCGTGCGCATCACCAATTCACCGCCGGCAACTAACGTTTCTTTGTTGGCAAGCGCCACATCGTGGCCTGCACGCAACGCGTGCAAGGTAGGGAGCAAACCAACCATACCAACAACCGCGTTGAGAACGATGTCCGCATCCGGTAATTCTGCAAGCGTACACAAGCCGTCCATGCCGGATAAAATCGGTATAGTTAAATCCCGCACACGGTCGCGTAAATCGCGAGCAGCCGCCTCGTCATACATGGCGGCCACGGTCGGGCGAAAGCGGCGAATCTGTTCTTCCATCAACCGCGCATTGGAGTGAGCGGCAAGCGCCGTAACGGTATAACCGCGCTTCTCCGCCACGTCCAGACTTTGCGTGCCGATGGAACCGGTCGAGCCGAGTATCACCAATCGTGTCACCTTAACACACTCCGATCCAATTTAATACACAAGCGGGAACAAGCGCACCGTCAGCAACACGGTGGGCAGTACAAACAACAGCGAATCAAAACGGTCCATCACTCCACCGTGACCGGGAAACAGTTTGCCGAAATCCTTAACACCGCAGCGGCGCTTGATGATCGAGGCGAATAAATCTCCCACCACCGACAACGGCGCGCAAACCAATGCCAACACAAAGATCTCGCCGTACGATACGTGTGCAGTACCCTTGAGCACCGCGCTTTCGTATACCAATCCGGCAAGCAGACTGATTAAAATTGAAACGGCAATGCCGCCGAATAACCCCTCCACCGTCTTTTTCGGGGAAATACGGGGGCACAGCTTATGTTTGCCGAAAAAGGTGCCGACAAAGTAAGCGCCGGTATCTGTCATCCACGCCATCAAAAGAGAGAGAAAGACGTAAAACAATCCGTCGCTGTCCCGCTCACCGACCGTGCGCAGATACGAGAGACACGACAGCGAAATCGACACCAAAACCGATAGCAGGAAAACGATGCCGACCTTGTCGATCGAAACCGATTCATGATAACGAAGTGCCAAGAACACCAGTGCGAGCACGTACAGCAAGCACACGACAAATACCCATCCGCCGTTTATGCGCCCAAAAAAGGGTGCAATCACAGCGAACACGATCGCCGCCACCTCTAATCCGCGGTGCTGAATGACCTTTGTGACGCTTAAGATCTCACAAACAGCCAACCCGCAAATGAGTGACGCGGCAACCGTCAGCACCATACTCCACGGAACGAGCAAAACGATTAAAAACAGAGCGGCAGAAATACCGCCTGTAATCAAACGTGTTTTCATGGTAATACGACCTCCATTTTATACACCGCCGAACCGACGGTGACGTCCGGCATACACAGCCAACGCATGATCCAAATCCTTTGTGGTGAATTCGGGCCAGAGAATTTCGTCAAAGACGTATTCTGCATACGCGCATTGCCAGATGAGAAAATTAGACAAGCGATATTCTCCGCTGGGACGTAAGATCAAATCCACTTCCGGCTGACCAGCGGTGTAAAGATGCTGCTCAATGCACACCTCGTTAATCTCCTCGGGAGCAATCGTGCCGTCTTGCACCTTTTCGGCAATGGCACGCATCGCGGTTACAAGTTCAGCCCGACCGCCGTAGTTAATGGCGATATTAAGGATCATACCGGTCTTATTCGCGGTGGCTTCCTCCGCTTCGCGCATGAGCTCCTGAATATCCGGTGCCAGCATCGAGCGATCACCGATAAAACGGGTACGGATATTTTCCTTTTTGAAATCCGCAAGCGACTCTTTAAGATATTCACGCAGCAAGTTCATGATCGCATTGATCTCCTCTTGCGGACGTTTCCAGTTTTCGGTGGAAAACGTGTAAAAGGTAGCGACCCGAATGCCTCGCTTTTCACAATGCTTGGCGATGGTGCGGAAGACTTTGGCGCCCGTCACGTGACCCGCCTGACGCGGCAGACCGCGCTTTTTTGCCCAACGGCCGTTGCCGTCCATAATAATGCCTATATGCGCAGGTACTATCGCCGGCGCTTCTTTCTGTTTTTGTTTGGATGAAAACAGTGCCATGCCGTTATCCTTCTTTCAGCAAGCAAGTGACCGGTGGATCACGATGCTCCGCCGGTCACAATACATTTAGATTTCCATAATCTCTTTATCTTTCTTAGCTGAGATCGTATCGATCTCCTTGCAGAATTTATCTGTGAGATCCTGCATTTTCTTTTCGGCGTTTTTGAAATCATCCTCGGTGATCTCGGACTTTTTCTTCATATCCTTAAGCTTTTCCAACGAATCACGGCGAATCGAACGGATAGCCACCTTGGAATCCTCCGCATACTTATATACGCCCTTGACAAGCTCCTTGCGGCGTTCCTCGGTCAACGGCGGAAAATTCAAACGCAACGTGCTGCCGTCGTTTTGGGGATTCAGCCCCAGATCGGACATCAGGATGGCTTTCTCAATATCACGCAACGAATTCTTATCCCACGGCGCGATCATAATGGTGCGCGGCTCGGGAACCGATATCGCCGCCATCTGATTGATAGGCGTGGGTGTTCCGTAGTATTCCACCATAATACGATCGAGAACCGCCGGGTTTGCGCGGCCCGCGCGGATCGTACTGTATTCATTCAGTAACGCATTGATGGTCTTATCCATTTTTTCTTGGGCTTTAACAAAAATTGCTTCCATAATTGCTCCTCCTTAGGAATGTACGACCGTACCGACGTTTTCACCGGCAATGGCGCGCACGATATTTTCGGGTTGCTCCATGTTAAACACTAAAATGGGCAACTGATTGTCGTTGCAGAGACTTGCCGCCGTAGAGTCCATAACCTTCAGATCACGGTTGAGAACCTCCATAAAGGTTAGGGTATCGTATTTGACCGCGTTGGGATTTTTCTTCGGATCGCTGTCGTACACGCCGTCGACCATACTGGCTTTGAAAATAATATCCGCATCGATCTCCAGCGCACGCAACGCTGACGC
Organism: Acutalibacteraceae bacterium; assembly: GCA_045590415.1. Classification (GTDB taxonomy): domain Bacteria; phylum Bacillota; class Clostridia; order Oscillospirales; family Acutalibacteraceae; genus RGIG3009. The sequence goes on from JAZNRA010000148.1 coordinate 19,954, forward strand.
GGTATCGGTGGAGAAGAACGGATTGCCGGTACCGCAACCAAAGATCACGACACGGCCCTTTTCCAGATGACGTACCGCACGGTTGCGAATGTACGGCTCGGCAATTTCATTCATGGCAACCGCCGTCTGTACACGCACCTCACAGCCGAGCTGTTCAAGGGAGTCGGCAAGTGCCAGGGAGTTGATGGTGGTAGCGAGCATTCCCATATGGTCAGCACGCGTGCGGTCCATCTTACCGCTGGAACGGCCGCGCCAAAAGTTACCGCCGCCGACAACGATCGCAATCTGAGTGCCCGCATCGACACATTCTTTAACCGCTTCGCAAACGCGGCTGACCGTTTCAAAATCCAAGCCGTGCCCCTGTTCACCGGACAGAGCTTCGCCGCTGAGTTTAAGTAATACGCGTTTATACTTCGGATTCATGACGCCACTCTCATTTCCTCTTTCGTTTTCTTATATATTTTACTATAAACTTACCATTCTGTAAAGTCATAACAGAAAATTTTGCCGTCAAAATATTATTTTAAAAAACAAGCAGAGGAGATCCTCTGCTTGTTTCGCTATTTCACAATGAAAGCAACCGGCATTTTCCAGGAATCATTGGAGTAATAGAACGTAACGCTCGTCATAAGATATTCATCCTCATAGTACATACACGAGGAACTTCCGCCGTCCAGATTCGCGGCATTCACGGCACCGTGCTCCATCATAATGTCGATCAGATCGGAAGCCGACGCGCCCAAGTGACCGGATTTGCCTCTGCCGTCTGTTACGAGCATCAAAACGGAGCCGTCGGCACATTGACCGATCGCCGTACGGGGATTCAAGCCGCTGCCCATACCGTTCATACCGCGCGCTTTACCGTTAATAACCAATTGCACAAAATGGTTATTCGCATCGCTGCTTTCTTCCTGGAACGTTACGGCGTCGCGGATCTTCTTTTCTTCAATCAGTTGCTTGACTTCCGCTTTGGACATGCCGTCCACACTGATGATCTCCAACAGATGGTCCTCCGTAAAGCCGATCAACACAAGGCCCTTAAACTGATTCGGCTCGTTCAGTTGGATCTCGCCGTTGGAAACCACCACACCAAACGGCCTGCCGCCGGTATTGTTGGTGGAAGCGTACAGTCCGCCGTTGATACCGGCAACTGCACCGTTAGAGGTAACAAACGTGTCTAACGTCTCGCCTACTTCGCGCCACGGATAGATGGAGGCCAAACTGATGCGAGAGGGATCTTTGACCTTCATCAGTGTCGCTTCAAAAGTCCTGCCGGGGATCTTAATGATCTCAATATCCTCCCCCTCGGTTTGAGTACCGTTAATGTCAACCAGATCGGAATCCACCGGATCATTCATCTGTTCCATAGAGTTGGAATCCACGACGCTTTGAATCTCCTCGGGTGACAAAAACCACGAGGCCAGAAATTTAAGCTGACCGGTTTCCAAAATGGTCGTTACAAACGTCTGTCTGGCTTTTGGAGAGGTATCTCCGCAGATCATGTTCAGCGACAAAAAGAGGGTAAGTGCTAAAACGGCAATAAAGACAACCGCCGCGACAGCGCCTCTTGCGATCCATAACCCGACCGCTTTAGCACCTGTCGCAGCAGGTGCTTTGCTTACATGCTTTGCCACGTATATCCCCTCCTTATTCCGTCACGGCGATGTCGCGTTTATCGGCAATCGCCCAGTGCGGATCGTCTTGTCCGTTATCCGTATCATCATAGTACACAAAATAGAAGGTACTGTGCATCTTATCCGGCACAACGGTAGCGTCGCGGTGAAGCAACAATTCTTTTTCCAGCAAAATATCGCAAGAAAACGCGTTGGGACCGTAAGCGACGAAATTCGTGACCTCGGCTACCTGGAAAGGCGGATTGCGCAGAGAGTGACTGCTGGTAAAGGTGATATCCACACCCGTCGCCCACTTCCACGCAACGTTGCGCAGATAGGAATCGTTGATGAGATGCTCTGCCAATTTGTAAAACCCGTATCGTTCGCCCGTTAGGTCGCGCGTCATAAACAGATTCCAAAGCTTCGCCGCCTCCAACGGATCGGGGGCGTTTTGAATAATGGCGGGCATGGTGTTTGCGGCAACTTGACCTTCAATGGAAATCTCCTCTTTTTGATCGGAAATATCCACACGCGAACCGAGATTATCATACACCGACACGTCCATCGTTCCCGAAAGCGTGCAAAGAAGATAGGTCGCTTTCTTGGGGATATCCTCATTGTACTGGTACAGGTACTGATACTCTTCGAGTTCCGTCAACACCGCGGCTGAAGGCGGTACTTTTTTTCCGTTGTTTTTAACGGTATAGTTAGAAGGAACGCTGATCACGGGATAGTCGGAAAGACGACCGCTCTCATACAACTCCGGTCCGTACGGCACCGTATTGCCGAAAAGATCGGTCAACGTCACGTTCGGCAAAACCGATGACGACAGCGCATATTGCACGGTTTGTCCGTCCTCGGATAACGTGCCGTTCACGGCTTTGCCGTTTTCCGTCACCTTTAACGTTACGGGCAGTTCCGCCTCAAACCGATACGGGGTAACCTTGCACGAGGATACCTCCCACAGATCGGCGGTAAAAATGCCCAGTTTCGTTTTTTGTCCCGCATAAGCCAGTTGGATCTCGCCCATTTGATAGCCGTTGCACAACGCATCAAAAAGAAGCGTTTTTTTATCCGAAACGAGCGTCTCGGACGCTTGACAGGACACGTCTCCGCCCGCCAAAGAGGTCATATATCGGGCAAGCGCATCCGCATCCAATCCCTCCGGTGAAGCGAACGTCTCCAGTTCCCCTTTTTCGGCGGCTTTTTGCATTTTTTGCAAATACGATTGTGCCACGTTTTCCGGTTGAGAGGACTCATACCACGACAGCACGTAATAGACGTAGCCCAGCGCCGCTATCGCCAACACAAGCAGTACGCCCAAATATATTAAAAATTTAAGACCGAGAAAGCGCCGCTTTCGCATCGCCTTTTGGGGACGAGCGCTCTCGCTCTCCGATGACGGCTGTTCCGTTACCGGCACCTCACGTTCTTCTACCGCTAACGCTGTGTTACGTTCGTCCATAGTGCTTCCGCTTCCTTTCCACTTACCTATCGACAAGAATATCATAATTACGGCAAAAAAGCAACCTCGTCGGCATGAAAAATCCTGTCGGGTACTTTTTTTTGGAAAAAGAGTGTGCTATACTGAAAACGGAGTTGATAATTATGCCATCCACCTTACTGCATATCTGCTGTGCCCCCTGCTCCGTGCGGTGCATCGAAACCTTACGGGATGAGGGCATTGAGCCAACGGGATATTGGTACAATCCCAATATTCATCCCTACACCGAATATCGCAGTCGCAAGACCACGTTGGAAGAATACGCAAAAACGATCCGCCTGCCGCTGATCGTCAACAACGAATACGGTCTGCGTCCCTTTTTGCGGGCGGTAGGCAGCGATTTTGATAATCGGTGCATCACCTGCTATCGGCAGCGCTTGGAAGAAACGGCACGCCTTGCCGCCGAGCGGGGCTTTGAATCGTTTACCACGACCTTGCTCATCAGCCCGTATCAGAATCACGAACTGATCGTAGCGGTTGCCAAAGAAGCAGCCGCCGCCCACGGCGTGACCTTTTTGTACCGGGACTTTCGCCCATCGTTTAGAGAAGGTCAACAGATCGCGCGGGACAGCGGCTTTTATATGCAGAAATATTGCGGTTGTATTTTCAGCGAAGAGGAACGGTATCGCCGTCGGAAAACGCCAAAAGTGACGGAGTAAATACCGCTTTTTGGCTACACACTGTCAGCGAATATCCCCTTAAAGGATATTCCTTGAAGTGCCACCTATCATCGGGTTCCGTATGCAATCCCGACAATCCAATACCAACGGCTTTTAAGTAACTTTCTTTTTTCGTCCAAAGCGAAAAGAATTCCTCACACGTCAGCGGTGCGGTGATCCCGAGATACCTCTTAGCCAGGCGTTCCCAATCCAGGGGACGGTGCCGTTCAAGATCAACGCCGATAGGGGCGTCGTCTAATCCGCACACCGCAAAGCCCCCGCTGTGTGAGATGCTGAAATGCCAGTCGGGATGGTCAGCAAGGTACGGCTTACCGTGTTCATCGGTTACAACCGTCACGTCCCGTTCACACAAGCCGACGGTGCGTAAGCAAGCATCCAGCGCCAACCCAGCACACAAGCTGCGCGCGCGATCCGCTTCGTTTTTCAAGGCAGCCGCCTTTTGCAAGCGCATGTCGGATAAAATATTTGCCGCTTGCGGCGCGTGTGCACAGGATACCGCAATCAAGACCATCTCTCTCCCCCCCTTTCGTCCAGTATAGCGTACTTATAAAAATTTGTCCAGTTGGAGGTTTTTCAGATGAAACGCATTGCCCGATTTGAATCTGTCAGCGAACGTCAATTCGCCGCCGATTTTGCCGATTGCTTCGGCGAGACCACTACCCCCGCTTTGCCGGCTCTGCCGCGCCGCGCGACCGCCGGCTCTGCCGGATACGATTTTTATTTACCCTGTGCCATTCGGTTAGAACCGGGTGAATCCGTCAAAATTCCCACCGGTGTGCGCGTGCACATTGACGAGGGATGGGTGCTGAAGATCTACCCGCGCAGTGGTCTCGGCTTTAAGTTCCGTTTACAGCTCAACAACACGGTCGGCATCATCGACAGCGACTACTACAACTCCGACAACGAGGGACATATCTTCATCAAGCTGACCCACGACACCAACGAGGGCAAGACGGTGGAGATACCCAAGGGTACAGGC
>JAZNRA010000149.1:0-2123 GCA_045590415.1 Acutalibacteraceae bacterium
CCCGGCAACATCGACGCGGCGAACCGCTTCCACCGGGTTGAAGAGTGCGGCAAACTTGAGGTATACGACAATGGCAACACTATCTGACAGAGTACGACAACGGAGAACCGCGCTCGGCATGACACAAAGCCAACTCGCACACGCCGTCCACGTGTACTACCTTGAAATACAGCTGCTCGAGGACGGCATCGGCCGACCGACCGGTGGTTATCTGAGACGGCTCGCCGAGGTGCTCGGAGTTACGGAGGAGTGGTTGGTATATGGCTAAATTAATCACCGCATACTGTCTCAGCTGCCTCTACTGCCGGCAGCTCAGTCACAGCAGCAGTCCGCTTGCCTGCCACTACACCTACGACACGGGCAGAATACGCGGCTGTGATCCGGGCGACGGATGCACGTGTAAAGTGGTGGCGACCGATGAGGAACGTGAATTGCAGTCACGACTTGCGTGGAGCGGGTTCGTGATTGCCGGGAAGGTGCAGAAACCCGGGCACGTGTACAGCGATTACATGTGGGGGAAGGAATATTAATGGAAACAATTGGAATACTGTGCACGGTCGCGCTGGTGCTGTTTCTGGCGATAATCGTGGCGTGTATGGTGGATTAGGAAGAAAGTATGACCGACGACAAACGCACAATAGCCGATCTGGCAAAGCTGCTGACCGAGGCGCAGCAGGAAAATAAACGCCTCCGCGCCGAGAACGAAAAGCTGAGAAGCAAGGCGGCGCAGTGGCAGAACACGTTCATTGCGCTTGCCGAACAGCATTTCGCGCAGGGCGGTAAGGCACCCAATCTGCCGATGGCGGCTATCAGCTGTACAGTCGCGCCGAAGGCATTGCCGTTTGAGCTGATAAACAATAATGATTATGTTACAGTGGTGATGATGTGATGAGCCTTATCGAAATAACTCTCGAAGGGCACCGTGATAAGGTCGAAGAAGCGGTATCATTATTACGAGATTTTGAACCCGCCGAGGGCTATTTTTTAGCCTTTAGCGGAGGCAAGGACAGCTGCGTAGTTAAAGCACTTTGCGACATGGCAGGAGTTAAATACGAGGCTCATTACCAGGCAACCTCGGTCGACCCACCGGAGCTTGTACGATTTATCCGTGAACATCACCCGGACGTGATATTTGACGTACCGCACTACAATGACGGCCGCCCCATCACAATGTGGAACTTGATTCCTAAAAAGAAGATGCCGCCAACAAGACTCGCAAGATACTGCTGTGCAGTGCTCAAAGAAACCGGCGGCAAAGGCAGGGTAGTGCTTACTGGTGTTCGTTGGGCTGAGAGTGTTAATCGTACAAAAAACAGGGGCTTATCCGAATCGGCAATACTAAAAGTGTTAAGTCACTTGCTGCAGAAATGGGAATAGAGGCCAGCAGATACGGCGATATAGTATTTAATGACGATAACTCAGAAACACGCACGTTTCTCGAACGCTGTATACGAACCGATAAAATGATGATAAACCCTATTGTTGCGTGGACTGATGACGATGTGTGGGAGTTTATACGAGCATACAACGTGGCTTACTGTGAGCTGTATGACAACGGGTATAAGCGGCTGGGCTGCATAGGTTGCCCGATGAATACTAATGCCGAAAAAGAGTTAGAAGCCTACCCAAAATACAAATCTGCATATTTAAGAGCGTTTCGGCGAATGCTTGACGTCTACGATTACGACGCTCAGTGGAAAACGCCGGAAGATGTAATGGACTGGTGGCTTGGTAAGAAAAAATCGTCACATGATATGCAACTGGATATGTTTGAAATCGACGAAATGGCGGCACTTGATGATGAAACGCCGTTGATAGGAGGATATTGAGATGAAAGCCCGTATCACAGCCCAAACGACACTCGACGGTTTCCCACCCGTAGTACAGGAAGCAACGGCGATTGTGGCGCGGCAGATGGCAAAAAGTATGTACAACGACATCATCGACGCGACAAACGACCGCGTCATCCTCGCTCTCGCTCTCGCGCTCAACGACAAACTCGGCTACAAGGCGCGCGGCATACAGACGATAGTGTCTGCCGTGGGCGAGATCGTCGACGGCTACGACGAGACAGAGCGCGGCGACGACCGCGATGTGCTCGCCGAAATACGCTGCTCGAATAA
>JAZNRA010000150.1:0-11130 GCA_045590415.1 Acutalibacteraceae bacterium
TTGTCTTCCTAAGACCGCTTGGCCTCCGACTTTGTTTTCGTACTGCTTCCATTTGCGTTCAATTTCGCTATCCACTTCAAGGCCCCACTTGTTGAGCATATCCTTCGGGATCTTACCGGAATTGACAACATTCCAGAAGCAATGATCAATGGAACGCGAGATATAGTAACTACCGGGAACCTCCGGAACCTCTTTTACCTGGCTCCATGCTTCCTTTAACTGGTCAGCAGCATCGTCTTCCCAGGAAAGGCCGTCGAGCATTGCATCTTTGTTGGAAATAGCAACACGACCGGTCGGGCCTAAGATGGATTCAACTGTCATGGAGTAAGTGGTCTGGGTTTCTGTCTCCGTCCACCATTTCAAGTACTCCCAAGCAGCTTCCTCTTTTTCGGGCGTCGATTTCAAGATCGAGCAAGAGGTACCACCACCGGTAGACGCATGGTTGATCGTTCCGTCTTCCTGTTTCGTTCCGGGAATCGGAACCATTGTCCACATGCCTTCAATTTCCGGAGCGGTTGCCTTGAGGGTGTTGTACGTGGAATACACGGCGACGCCCATCGGGCAGGTACCGGTACGGAAACGGTTGTAGAAGTCAACGGTAACCGGTATTTTCAGTTTCGTGTAGAAATCTGTCCAGTCGGTAAAGGTCTGAATGATCTCCGGAGTGGACAACGTCGTGCTTCTGCCGTCCTCGGCATACAAGGACAACCCGCGCTGCATGACAAGACTGGGGAACAAGCTCAAACTACCGACACCCGCGTTTGTGGCAGTGGTCGTCGTAATCTGTAAGTACGGTATAGAAGCATCCAAGTTATTACGCGCCAAAATCTTAGTGACTTCCTCAAAGTCTTCCCAAGTTTCCGGCACTTGAAGACCAAACTGCTCAAAAATGTCGGTACGAATGAACATCATGTAGAAGTTCTGCGTATCCGGCAAGGCGTACAGTTGACCTTTATAATAATAAGGTTCTTCTGCGCCCGGCATAAACCGTTCCAATACCTTTTCATAATCGGGGAACGAACTCAACTCTCGCAAAACACCGCGCATTGCGAGGTTGACCGGTTCGCTTCGGTTGTGTTGCAAAATTACATTGGGGCCTTTTCCTGACAAAACGGCCTGCACGATTGTGGCATTGACGATCTTCAAATTGACCGCAATGTTGGTCTTTTCGGTGAAGGTCTGGTTAAGGGTGTTCAAAACCTGTGCTTGATCTTGACCCCAGTTAACCCAGATGTCAACCGACTGTTGACCCTCGGCTGCACCGGAAATATTATTGTAATCCAAATAGAAGGAGGCCGCGAGACGATGGATCGAGAAACCCATGCTGCTGAAGAAATTTGTTTTCTTCGGCAGAGTGTCACCCGGTTTCGTCAAATAAATCCGATCGATATCCAACGGCATATCGCGCATTTCACTCAACGTTGCACTAAGACTGCAATAATTGCTGTAGTAGTTGCTCTTATAGCGATGCGCGGTATATTTATTTTTCAGCATCTGGTCCAATACCTGTATCATCGCTTTGATGACACCGGCATGGGAACCGCTGGTGCTTCCGGAAGCTTCTTCCAAGAGAACCAACGATTCATTCAGTTTTTTCACGGACTCGTCGATGCGCGCCTCCATATCGGGGATCTGCTTGAACAATTCATAGTCACGGTATACGTCAACCGATTCACCCGTGATCATGACGATATCCATATACAAATCGCCAAGTGTTGCAACAACTTCACGCAACAACGCAGTAATATCGGACATCGTGCCCTGCGTAACCGTTAAACTGATTTCGTGAACGCCCTCATCCAAATAAATGAGATACGGCGTATCCTCCTTATCAGCAAAAAAGTCACGCTGCCAACCGTTGTCATACGGGAATGCCAACTCGCCTGCTTCGGCAAACGGCAATTTGCCGTCGATCTTCAAAGCGCGGTAGCTGGAAGAACCGATAACCGTGTTTTGGCGATAAGAAAAGCCAATTTGATAGTAGCCGGCTTTCAATTTCGGCGTTGTCCAAATAACCGTGTCACCACTGGTTTTCCAGTTACCACCCACGTAGTTGAGAACATTCCTCTCCGCATCGTGAGGGGTGACATCCGGAGAGGTCACGTCGGATTTGACCGTGATCCAAAAGCTGTTGGTCAGATCCGCTGCTTCGCCTTCCAAGACGACCATGTCGCCGTCATAATACTTACCGGCATCTGTCGGTGCCTGATAAGACGGTACCTCATCCTCGCCGCCGAAGAAAAACGTCTTGATTTCAAAGTTGCCCGACACAGGTGTAACGGTAACCGTGTGTGTACCCGCCGTCAACGAGATCAAGTACGGGTCTGCATTCCAACCGGACGTGTTAAGAGCAATGTTGCGATAGAATCCATCATACGGGATCTGCTCCATGGGAATCTGGTTCTTCTGACCGTCCGTTCTGATCTCGCCCGTGTTTGTCCACATGCGAGGGAATTCCAGAGCATTCAATGCATCGTAAGGGACGCTATCATCCACTTGTAACGCAATTTCAATGGGCGCTGTTTTGCGTTCCGTCGCCTTATACTCCATGCCGATGGTGTACAAACCATCTGCCGGTACTTCAATCGTGAACGTGACGGGATTTGCACCGAAAACGGCACTCACTGCCGCATCCACACCCGTCTTCGCTTGTTCCAAGGACGGGAGCGCAGAGAGATATGCCTCGTAGGAAGCATCGGAAGCTTCAACAGTCGTTGCATCGGTTTGGATTTCGGTTTCCGTTCCTAAATCTGTTTCAGCAGCGTATACACCATACGCAGGAACTAACGCAATCACTAACACCAATGCAGCAACAAACGCCAACATCCTTTTCATTGCCGACACCACCTTTTTAAAAATTTACAAAATTTCATTCAAACGTCACCGCAGGTTACGGTAACCACTTGATAAGTTTGGGATTGGAATCAAACGATTTCATCGCCGCTTCCAGTTCTTCTTGATTACTTGCCGTTTTGGCCTCGCTGCCGGCATAATGAATGGCTTGACCGGTACCGCTGTCTTTCTCATAGAACGTGTTACCGGAAATTTCCACCTCCGGATATTCACGGCCGTCGGCCCAGTGCCAGAACACCGTATTATACTTCGAACAATCAAAAATGTTGTTACGAATATAAATGCGCGGGGAAACGTCGTATGTAAACGTCCAAGCGCAAATGTTAGAGGTGGAATACGGCGTATGCCGCTGATCTCCCCAACCGTAGCCGGAAAAACGGATGATATTGTCTTCGATATAATAGCCGTCCCAGTTGGTTGCCGGGTTGCGGTGGAAAAACTCGATGTTATACGTGGAATACTCAAGGAGATTCTTGCGCATTACCATGTTCTTGAAATGACCGACACTACTGACTCCCTGCGGAGATAAGCCGGCGTCGAACACCTGGTATACCCAGTTGTACTCCATCAAAGCATCTTCGGAATCATCCCAAAACTCAATGGCATTGCCGAGACGAGCACCGGGAGAATACGGATAGGAAGAATATACCCAGACACATCCGCCGATCCAGCCCATTTCGCAATGCGTAAAGCGGATGTTTTTGGTTTTGGCTTTTATTTGGCTGCCGTAGTGGCCAAAATACTTGATCGCCAAATTATCCACCGTTACGTTTTCGATTTCTTGTCCGATAAACAGGAAATCCTCGCGGAGACACAGTTCAATATCTTCATACACGTCGTGCGGGCAACCCTTGTCCAAATAGAGATACAGGGTAGCGTTTACGAAATCGTGATAAAATTCAAAATTTTCTTTCAAATCATCGATTTTCTCGATGTGATGACCCATGAAGCGTTTGATACCCGCTTCTTCACCGTGGTTAAATACGATGACACCGCAATCGGCAAACGGGGTTTCGACCTTCCAAATGTTGTCGTATTCGGTCGGCTCCCAGCATTCTTCCCAGGCGTAGTTCTTAAAGGAACCGTAGATCGCCGGTTTGGGACCGGTACCGTATGCACCGTACGACATGCCGGATTTTGCTCTGAACAAAATCGGCAGCGGCGGTTTCCCCTCCGCCGGATTAAACATGGTGGCTTCCAGGGTGATCTGCGAGCGCCAAATACCGCCGCGCTCGAACAAGACACCGTCGCCCGCCTTAAAGTCGTCTTCGTGCTTGCGAACGGCATCCAGAGTCTTCCAGGCGGTCTCGGGCGATTGACCGTCGTTTGAATCGTCACCGTTCGGAGAAACGTAATAGGTCGTGCCGGTGATAACAAGCTTATCCTCGGCGTTCAGAATTTCCTGCCGTAAAGCTTCCGCCTCAGCATCGGCACCACCCTTTTGCGGGTTGTACACAGAGGCACTGTTCCCTTTAGGAAGGACCTCAGTATGTACTTCTTTTAAAAGTAATTTACTCATAGTTAACACCTCAATATTAACCGTGACGTGAAGTTAATCCAACCACTTAATCACTTTCGCCTCGGGATCAAATAAGTGAACCGCTGCTTCAAGTTCTTCTTGATTGGTGGCGAATTGAGCTTCGTTTTCCGCAAAGTGAATCGCCTTGCCGTTGGCATTCGCTTTCTGATAGAAGCTGTTTCCGGAAACGGTCAATCCTTCCGTATACGTTTTTCCGCACCAGAAAACAAGGTTGCTGGCGGAACAATCAAAAACGTTGTTTTGCATCACGAAGCCCTTGCCGGGGAACGTATCATAGTTCCAACTCCAGCCGACATAGTTTGCGACACCGATACGGCTGTCCGGCCGAGCGGCTGCCGGCATAAATCCATAGCCGGCAAAACGCATGATGTTGTTCTCAATAAGGAGACCGTCCCATACGGTTTCGTTGTTTCGGTCGAATATTTCAATGGAATAATTGCAGTATTCGATCAAATTGTTGCGAAATACTACGTTTTTATAGGTATGCGGAGCGTTAACGCCCTGCGGGGTGATCCCGGCATCGTAGCACTGATAGATCCAGCAATTCTCTACGAGCGCATCAATGGCGCCCTGCCAATAGGAAATGGCATTACCGAGACCGACCTTGCCTTTCATGAAACGGCATCCGCCGACCCAACCGAATTCACAGTTGGTAACACGGGTGCCTTTTACGTCTTCGTCGGCGTAAAAGGCAAATAAGCCGGCATATTTGAGCGCCAAATTATCAACGGTAACGTCCCGCCCATCGCGCGGGACGTTGAAAATAGTAGCCCGCGTGCCGATCTCAATATCATCGTATACAGAGGCGGGGTTACCTTTATCTAAATACATATATAAAACGTGATTCTCAAGATCATGATGAAAATCACCGTTCTTTACCAATTCATCGATACCGAAATATTTCGGTGTACCGGTTGCCACACCGTGGTTGAACACAATAATGCCCGCTTCCGCAGTATCCAAAGGCAACTTCCAAATACTGTCGTTGTCGGCGCTCGGTGTCCACGTATGCAAAGCATAGTTGGCAGCCGAACCGTAGAGAGCGGGCTTTTCGCCTTCACCGTAAGCTGCATAGGTTACGCCGCTTACAGCATGAATCGTAGCGGAGCAACGGTATACGTAACCGCGCTCAAACAGCACAGCGTCCCCTTCTTTGAGGAGATCTCTGTTTGCTGTCACTGCACTTGGCGTCTGCCAAGCGGTGGCAGGAGAGGTTCCGTCATGAGAATCGTCGCCGTTCGGAGAAACGTAATACTTCGTACCGGTAATAACCAGGTTATCCTCTGTATGTAAAATCGCCTGCCGTAAGGCATCTGCCTCGGCATCGGCGCCGCCGTGGTTCGGATACCACGGTGCGGTCGTTTCTCTTCTTAAAGCATTACTCATGTGTAACCTCTCCCATCCTAAACAACATCGTTTAAGCTAACCACTTAACAACCTTCGGACTGGAATCAAATACTTTTACAGCTGCTTCCAGTTCCGCTTGGTTTTTCGCGTGATTCTGACCGTTATTCAAGAAATCAAAGGCCTTACCGGAGGCAGACGCTTTTTGGTAAAAGCTGTTTCCGGAAATGGTCAGACCACTGGTATACGTCTTTCCGCCGCCGGGCCAATATACAAAGTTACCGGCGGTGCAGTCAAAGATATTGTTACGAATGGTAATTCCCTTGCCGGGAAGCTCGTCGTAACCATAGTCCCATCCAACGTAGTGTCCGACAGCGGGACTGTTATCCGGACGCTCGGCTGCCGGCAAAAAGCCGTAGCCCGCGAAACGGAGAATATTGTCCTCAACAACAAGACCGTCCCATTTGGAACCGCTGTCTCGGTCGAACACCTCGATCGAATAGTTACAGAATTCGATCAAATTTTTACGGAATACCAAATTGGTATATCCGACGGGACCGGAAATTCCCTGCGGGGTAAGACCCGCGTCATAGACCTGATAGATCCAGCAGTTTTCCACTAACGCATCGTCGGTGGTCTGCCAGAATTGAATACCGTTACCGAGACCGACATCGCCCTCCTGGAAACGGCAACCGCCGACCTAAGCGATTTCAAGGTTGGTGAAACGGAGATTTCGGGTGAACTCTTGGACGTCGAAAGTAAACATACCGGCATACCGGAGAGAAAGATTATCAAACGTCACGTTTTCGGTTTCGTCCGATATGGTGAATACGTTTTCTCTGGTACCGATCTCGATATCACGATACACCACGTTCGGATACCCTTTATCTAAATACAGATACAAGGTGGAGTTCTCCGTGTTGTGATAAAAATCACCGTTTTCCGTCAGCTCATGAAGCCCGTAATAATGGGGCATACCGACAGCTTCACCGTGATTAAATACCATGATACCGGCTTCGCCCGTATACAACTCGATCTTCCAAACGTTTTCCTTGAGACTCGGTTCCCAGTTCATGCCCCAAGCATAGTTGGTGGCGGAACCGTAAATCAAGGGTTTATCCCCCTCGCCGTACGCGGCGTAGGCGACACCGCTCTTAGCAATAATAGGAGCTGTGCGGCGATAGACACCGCCACGTTCAAAGAGAACGGCATCTCCCTCCTCAATGAGGTAGCCGTTAACGCTAACGTTATCGATGGTCTGCCATGCCGTTTCCGGGGAAGTTCCATCATTAAAATCGTCGCCGTTCGGGGAAACGTAATACGTTGTACCGGTGATGTTCAAGTCTTCATCTTTGGTGTTAAGGATCTGTTGCCTGAGCGCTTCCGCCTCCGCATCTGCTCCACCGGTTTGCGGATTGAGCAATTGAGCAGTATTACCGGTCGGTATGATTTCTTTATAATGCGTTCCGGTGCCGATCAAATCCGAATCGTCATCGGTATCCGTATCATCCGGTGTGACGGTGGTGCTTCCGGTCGGTTCAGTTGTGGTTGTGTCGGTTGTCGTAGCGTCTGTCGGCTGTCCGCTTGGCGCGCAAGCGGACAGCGACAGGACGGCGATCAAGCAACACAATGCGGCAATTCTGCGCACATTGATCCCTCAATATCCCATTTAAACGGGATACTTATTTTTGCAGTTTGTCCAAAATGCCGTTGGTCTGTCTCACAGCAGCTTCAATTTCGTTTTTCCTGCTGTTGAGGTAAGTGGTAACACCGCCGGCAGTAGAACGAATGATCGAGCCAATGAAATCATTGAAACCGTTTGCTTCGGTGAGAACGTACTGATAGTTATAGGTCATGATACGGCTCTTCTGCTTCATGCAGTGATTGTACACTTCGAGAACGGTTTTGTCAGCAAAGAACTGATTGACATTGTAGTTCTCAGCATCCAGCCAGTAGCGCAGGAAATACGGAACGGCCGTCGTGTTCTTTGCACCGATGGGAACAGCATATGCCTCCAACTCGGCGAATAACTGCGTGTAAGTGTTACCGATCTGGGGAAGCGGAACGATACCCAAGGAACCGTCACCCTTCATGCCGGTGAAGTAGAAGTGCGTTTTTCTCGCGCCGATGATCGCATCGTGGAAGAACAGAACGTTGCCTGCCTCAAACGCTTGACGCTGATAAGCACTATCCGCAACCAGGCCGTTTTCCTTCATCTCGATAATTTTGCGCAAGCCGTCGCTCAATTTCGTGTCGGTTACGTTGTTTTTGAAACCGTTTTCGGTATACAAAACAAAGTCACTGCCCTGGAGCTGTGCGAACGCCTGCCATTTGAACGGGGAGAACGCGATGTAGCTGTCGCCGGCTTCTTCCTTGAAGGTTTCGCAAACTTCAACGAATTTGTCATAATTCCACTGGCCCTTTTTCCACAGTGCATAGGGATCCAGATCATTCATACCGAATTTGCTGAGAAGCTTCTTATTGTACAGGAATACGTCGGGCTGCTGCATAACGGTGTTAACCATGTTGGTAGCATAAGCAACGCCCTTATAGGAATAACGATCCATGACGTCCTGATCCCAAGCTTTGTCGTTAAAATTATAGCCGGTGTTGGACAAGGGCTGCAGCATTGCCATGAGAGCCGGGTTCAAATCCTTCATACGGATGATGTCCGGGGCCTTCTTAGCGGCCTGCATTGCTGCAATTTCGGTGGCGTAGGACTCATAGTTACCAACCTGATAATCGATCGTAATACCGGTTTCCTTCGTGAAAGCGTTTACGGCTTTCTGAGCATCGGTGATGGAGTTGAGCTCATTCCAGTTGAAGAAAACCAAGGTGGAACCGTTCAGATTCGCCGGCATCTGTGCCTTTACCTCAGCCCAAGACAACGACGTAGCGTCGCCAGCGGGTGCCTTGGTTGTTTTAGTCGCCGATGTTTTGCTGGTCTTCGATTTACCGCTGGTCTTCTTTCCAGAGGTGGGTTTTGCGGTTGTGGTGGTAGCATTATCCGCAACCGTGGTGGTGGTGGTGGTGATCGTATCACCGGTGGTCGTGGTGGTCGTTGTTGCAGTTGTCTCACCATCGCCGCCGCACGCGACCAGCGACAAAGTCAAGGCAAGTGCTAAAAGACCGAAGAGAATTTGCTTTGCGAGTTGTTTCATAACAATGCCCTCCTGTTTTTTATTTTTAACCAACTATACCGCTCGTCGCGACGCTGGCTATAAACCGTTTTTGAATAATAATGTAGAAAATGAGAATCGGTAACAGCGCGATCAAGCACGCCGCAATCGTAATCTGTGCCGCCGTAAAGCTGGACATCTGCATCGTCTGTGTCAACCAGAAGCCCAACGTCTGCGAATAGTTCGCCATCATTGTGCCGATGGGGAAATTCTCGGTAAGGTACATCTGAGCCAAGAAGGAATCATTCCAGTGCCAAATGACCGAGAAGACCGTTACCGTGACGAACACAACGCTCGAAGACGGCAACACGATCTGAAGAAACGTCCGCCAAGTTCCGGCACCGTCCACCCAAGCCGCTTCCTCGATTTCTTTGGGAAGACCTTTAAAGAACTGAGTGTATATGTAGATGAACAAACCGCCGTTCAAGCCGACACCCAACAGGGACGGAATCCAGAATACAAACGGCGTATCCAGCAAGCGGAGATTCTGGAAGTTCACGTAGCTGGGGATAATGGTCATCGCGTTCGGCACCAAGATCGTCAAGATCATCAACGCAGTCAACAGCGATTTGCCCGCGAAGTTGAACCGCGCCAATCCAAATGCCGCTACCGCGCACGATGCAATGCCAAGACCCGCCGCCACCAGCTCGTTAACGAGCGTGGAGACCAGCGTTTGTCCCAAATTCATCGACGCGAAGGCGTTTTTGAAATTCTCCCACGTCAGATGAATCGGCACCCATTGAACCGAGGGGTTATAATAATCCGCCGAGGTCGCGATGGCGTTGACAATCATGTAAATGATCGGATAGATCAAAACATAGCTGAACGCCAATAAGAACACATACCGGCAAACATTCGCTACAACCTTTTGAGCAATCTTCTTTCCAACCGGAATACCGTTGCTTTTTAATAAAGTCATCCGCTTGTTCATCCCTTCTGAGCCATTGTTAACAATGCTTGCGTGCTTTCAAAAACAGTGCCGAAAAACCGTGACCGTGCGCCGAAACGCCACTCGACCTTTCTCGTAAATAAACAGCACTTTGTGCCATTTACACACACGTGTTTTTACGACTTTCGTCAAAAACAACAACAAACACCGCAGTTTAACTGGTACTATTATACCAATACTTTTTAAAATATGCAATAGATTATGTTGTCTTCTACTTAAATTATGTTGTCGTGAAAATTAAAATTCGAGGATTTTTCAAATTTTAGGACATATTTCTTGGAAAACACGGAGTTCCCGAAGGAGGACAGGTGCACACATGAGGGGACCGTGTAAAATGACGAGCGATGAAGGACCGGGTTGCCGCCGCGTCGGGCCTCCCCTACCCCCACTAAAGCTTTACGGCGGCACCGCAACCGGTGGTTTGACCCCAACAACCGGAAGAGGTTGTTACCGGCACATTCTCCTTCCCTGACAAGAGGAGGTATGTGTAGTGAGGACGGAGGGAGGATCGCTATTAACTACCCCTCCGTCTTTTGCTTTGCAAAAGCCACCTCCCCTGACAAGGGGAGGTGGCACAAAGTTCTTTTGAGCCACGCGACTATCGCGTGGTTTTCGTTTACAATAAAACAACCCAAGCGTTTTGAAACGCTTGGGTTGTTTGTTTGCTAATATTCCTTTTGTCCCGTTACAGATAAGACGGGTGCAAAACGCACGTGATCGCAACTGTGACGTTCAGACACGCTACTTGTGAAATGACGCCTAAGCAGATTACTCCAACTCGTCTTCACCGACGAAAATATCGTTTTCGGACTTATAGTCATCGCCCCAAGGAGTAGGTGCTGCAATGTGACGATCAGCAATCAACGTAACAACGGTAACTAAAGGTTTAATATATTCTTTTTTCATTTTCGTTACCCCCAAAAATTAAGCGCGACTCGCTTGCCACACATTTGATTTAGCAATACGTAAAAAATACTTGCGCACTCTATATGCACTAATTATAGCAGATAAATTTCCGCTTTGCAACTAAAATGTTGCCTAATTGCTGTAATATATTGTCCAATTTTCAATAAACAGAAAACGTAACAATCAACTTTTGGTAAGGGGGGGTTATTATCCCCCATCAAGCGCCCCGCGCACTCATATCACTGTGTGCACGGGGCGTTGTATAACGCTTAAGGGGTTTATGCCAAACCGCGTTTTTTCAGCATCTCTTTCTCGACGTTCAGCAGGTATGCTGCCTCAGCCTCCATGGTGGGCTCGCA
>JAZNRA010000151.1:0-11038 GCA_045590415.1 Acutalibacteraceae bacterium
TAGGCGGCACTTTTCTTTTTATTTATCAGCCGAAACCGACAGCAGTGTCCAACTGCCGTCATCGTTCTGTTGCACCGCATACAACTGGCTGTATTTTGCCATATCCACGGTGGGCGCGATGCTGTTACCGCGCTCGTCGTACTGAATATCCGCATCGGATACGTACGCCACCTGCACGGTGTAAACGTCCCTTTTATGCGTGATCTTGCCCAGCACCGGTGTATAACCCGAGGTGTTGATGGTCATCGGCACGTAATAGCAGCTGTTTTCGGTCTTGTACTCCACGTCCCCAATGGTGCGATGTGTGAGAGTTGTCTCGCCGAACAGATACCGGTACGATTCCTCAATGGTCGTCTGCGGCACGATCATGCGGTACTGCGTTTCCTCCACAGGGTAGGCACATTCCTCATCGCGCTCGCGCAGCTGACGGATACGCTCTGCCTCGGATACGCGGTACACCGCCGCAAGCAACAGCGGATCAGCATCCTCGGTGGCATCCACGCTGTCGAATTCCGACGGGCAGAATTGCATAACCGGATCAAGGAACGTATACAGTTCTTCGCGCAGTGCGGTATCGTCGTTTGCCTGCACGATCCAGCCGATCGCCGTAACAACGACCGAGATCACTCCGATCAACGCAAACAACAGAACCAAAAACCCGAGCGGTGCCGCATAGCGAATACGACGGTGGCGTTTGACACGCACCGAAACCGGCACCTCTTCCGCAATCGGTTCACGGGGTTCCTCTTGTTCCAAACGAATTTCCTCTTCACTCATACAGGAATACCTCCTTTATATGAATATACGCAACACTCGCACCGCTGCCCCATCTGCACGGCCAAGCCCTAAAAAGGTTTGCTGTGGATCGTAGATACGCACCGTCTCGGCATCCCGCGGCAGAGCGCTTACCCGATCCACTGACAACTCGCCGCCGTTGCGAAAACGCACCGCCTGCGCCGCCGTTACCGTCACGGCGGGATACACGGTAAACGCCGTATCCACCGGTAAGATCTTATCGGGCAAACTGCCGTTCTCTGCCGCCTCTCGACAGTCGTCGGGCGTCAAGCACGCGGATAATGCATACCCCGCCGCCGCCTCGCGCCGAAGTGCGGTCATCACCGCACCGCAGCCGAGTACACGCCCCAAATCGTCACATAAAGTGCGGATATAGGTGCCCGCAGAGCAATCGCAAAGCAATTGCAACAGTCCGTTTTCGGCATCATATCCCACGATCTCCAACGTGTGGATCGTGATCGGTCGCGCTTCACGCTCAATCTCGATGCCCTGTCTTGCCAGATCGTACAACCGCACGCCGTCCTTTTTGAGCGCCGACATCATCGGCGGCACCTGCAGGATCTCACCGCGAAAAGCGGGCAGTGTCGCCTCGATCGCTGCAAGTGTGGGGAGCGCGTGTCCGGTATCGGTCACGGCGCCCCAAATATCCAAGGTATCACTGCGCTTGCCGAACTGCAGCGTCGCGTGATACCGTTTATTGTGTGTGGGCAACAGCGGGATAGCGCGTGTTGCCTTGCCGAACATCAGCGGCAATACGCCCGTTGCCATCGGGTCCAGCGTGCCCGCGTGACCGACTTTTTTCTCACCGGTCAACCGTCTGAGCAACGCGCAACAGGAAAAAGAAGTCATGTCCTGCGGCTTGTCCACACATAAAATGCCATTCATCTTTTAACCTCAGTGATCCGCGGAACGGCGCGGCGAATTGCCTCGCGCACCTGCGCGATCACCTCGTCTGCCGTACCCGACAGCGTACAGCCCGCCGCACGCGGATGACCGCCGCCGCCGAGCAATCCGCAGATTGCCGCGGCATCGGCATGTGTGCCGGTACGAATGCTGACCTTGTAATCCCCATCCGTTTTCTCTCGCAGCATGACACCAACCCAAACACCTTCGATCTGCCGTGTCAGCGGGGACAGCCCTTCCATATCGTTTTCTTCGGCACCGCTCTCCCGAATCATGTCGGCGGTCACGCACATCACCGCCGTGCGATCGTGATCGTAGAACGAAATCGACTGCAACGCCAGCTTTTCCAGCTGCATGCGCGCACGGGATTTAATGTCGAACATCGCGCGATTGATCGGTTCCGCCTGCGCACCTGCCTCCATTAACTGTGCCGCCATACGGTGCGTCAGCGGCGTGGTATTGCTGTACTTGAAGCACCCCGTATCGGTGGCGATGCCGGTATACAAACAATCCGCCATCGTCTGGTCAATGGCAACGCCCATGGCCTCGATCACCTGCAAGATGATCATCGCGTTCGCACCCATCGACGCATCGAGGAGCAAATGCTTTTCAAATTCGCGGTGTGAGCCGTGGTGATCAATACACAGATCCACTCGATCCGCATATACCTGCAACGATTCGCCGAGCAGCTTAGCATCTGCAACGTCTACCGCGCAGATAAAGTCCGGCTCAAAGTCCGGTTGCGGCACGGCGCTCACCATATAGTTATACTTTTCCGGAATCGCATCGTGGCACACAACGCGCGCGGTCTTGCCGAGTGACTGCAACGCGTGACACAGCGCAAACCCCGAGCCGATGGTATCCCCATCGGGGAATTGATGAATTAAGATCAGAATACGGTCAGCGGCGGCAAGCATCGCCGCCGCTTCGTTTACGGTAACGTGCTTACTCATCCGTTTTCTCCGTTTCCTTTTTTTCGGTTTCCAAGCGGTGCAGCTGTTCGGCAATATGCGAGCTGTAGGCGATGGAATCATCCGCTACAAAGCGCAGTTCCGGTACGTGACGCAACTTGAGCGCCAGCCCTAATTCGCGCCGCATATAGCCGGCGGCAGAGGTCAACCCCTTGACGGCGGTCTTTGCCGCTTCGATACCGTCCATGGAACTGATGTATACCGTCGCATAGGACATGTCCCGCGTAACGTCTGCACGCACGATACTGATAAGCCCTGTCACACGCGGATCTTTTACGGTGCGTAAAATGGCGGTCAATTCCCGCATAATATCCTCACCGGTGCGGTCCATACGATAGCTTCCCATACTGTCCCTCCTTTGTTATCTTCGAGCGGCGGTTAATCCCGATACTCCTCGATGATATAGGTTTCGTAAATGTCGCCCTCTTGAATGTCGGTGAATTTCTCCAGACCGATGCCGCATTCGTACCCTTGAGCAACTTCGCGTTGGTCATCCTTAAAGCGTTTGAGTGAGATCATCTTATCATCACCGATGATGATACCGTCACGCACGATGCGAAGCAGATCGTTGCGGTACACCTTGCCGTCCAAAACGTAGCAACCGGCAACCAGCCCGACACCGGTAATACGGTAGACCTGACGCACCTCGGCACGGCCGTGCAGCACTTCGCGCGTCTTGGGCGCGAGCATACCTTTCATCGCGGCCTCGATCTCATCCAGGCAATCGTAGATGATACGGTACATGCGCATATCCACCTCTGCCTGCTCCGCCGCCACCTGTGCGAGCGGCTCGGGACGAACGTTAAAGCCGACGACGATCGCTTTAGACGCCTGCGCAAGCATGATATCGCTCTCGCTGACAGCGCCCACCGCGCCGTGGATCACACGCACGCGCACTTCTTCGTTGGAAAGCTTCTCGATGGATTGGCGCAACGCCTCGACCGAGCCCTGAACGTCTGCCTTGACGATGACGTTCAGTTCCTTCATATCGTTGGCGTGCATCTGATCGAACAGGTTATCCAGCGTAACCTTCTGATACATCTTAAACTGTTCTTCTTTCGCGGACTGCTTGCGCTGCTCCACGAGTTCACGTGCCAGTCGCTCATCCGAAACCGCGTTGAACACGTCGCCGGCGGTCGGCACCTCGGCAAGACCCATGATCTCAACCGGCACCGACGGACCCGCTGCCGTGACTTTGCGACCGCAATCGTCCACCATCGCACGCACGCGGCCGACCGCCGTACCCGCAACGACAATATCGCCTGCTTTGAGCGTACCGTTCTGTACTAAAAGCGTCGCGATCGGGCCGCGGCCCTTATCCAAACGCGCTTCAATGACCGTACCCTTTGCCGCACGGTCGGGATTGGCTTTGAGTTCTTTGATCTCCGCGACAAGCAACACCGATTCCAACAGCTTGTCGATACCGTTACCGGTCAGCGCCGATACCGGCACACAGATCACGTCGCCGCCCCACTCCTCGGGCACCAGCTCATACTCGGTGAGCTGTTGCATGACCTTGTCGGGGTTGGCGGTGGGTTTATCCATTTTGTTGATCGCCACGATGATGGATACACCGGCGGCTTTGGCGTGGTTGATCGCTTCAATGGTCTGCGGCATAATACCGTCGTCGGCAGCCACGACCAGAATCGCAATATCCGTCACCTGCGCACCGCGGGCGCGCATGGCGGTAAACGCTGCGTGACCGGGAGTATCCAGGAAGGTGATCGACTGTCCTTGAATCTTGGTGCGATACGCACCGATGTGCTGGGTAATACCGCCGGCTTCGCCGTCGGTCACCTTTGTCTTGCGGATCGCATCCAGCACAGAGGTCTTGCCGTGGTCAACGTGGCCCATAACCACCACGATGGGATCACGGGGCGAAAGATCGGTATCTTCGTCCTCGTGGTCATCGATGATGCGCTCTTCGATGGTCACCACGACCTCACGCTCGACCTTGGCGTGGAATTCCTCTGCCACCAGGAACGCGGTGTCAAAATCGATCTCCTCGTTCGCCGTCACCATCATGCCGAGCACCATGAGTTTCTTGATCACCTCGGCAACCGTCGCTTTCAGGCGCGTTGCGAGCTCAGACACCGTGATGGTCTCGCCCACTGTGATAGTCATCTGCTTCTGCTTACGCTCCATCTGAATACGGTTAAGACGCTCGGCCTCGGTCTCGCGGCGACGTTGCGGCTTCTTATATTGCTGGGATTTCTGGTTGATCTTTTGTTTTTTGATGGCACCGCCGTCACCGCGCACGCGGTTGGAGGTTTGCGCCATCACGTCAAATTTTTCGTCGTATTTATTGCCGATATTCGTCTGCACCGAACGGGTATCCACCGTGCGGCGTTCAATGGGCGCACGGGCGGGAGCGGGCTGCTTCGCCTTTTCTTTCTTCGGCGCGTTTGCTTTCGCCGCCAGCGCGACCGCGATCGGACTGTTCTCATCCGGAACTGCAGCGGCTTTTTCTTCCGCACGTTTGGCAGCTTCGGCTTTTTTGGCTTCTTCCTCGGCTTGTTTTACTGCCGCGGCCTTTTCTTCCGCTTTCGCCACGCGGCGCTCCTCCGCCTCGGCAAAATAAGCATCTAAGCTTTCCATATTATGCTTTTGCGTATAGTGTTCAAAAACGATATCCAGCTCGTCCTCCACCAGCGCTGTTGCGCTCTTTTTCGGAGTGTCCGAATATTTGGCAAGCAATTCAATAATCTCCTTGCCGGCAACGCCGAAATCCTTGGCAACGTCGCTGACGCGATATTTAATCATCATAATGGGATTCCTCCTCTACGTACTGTAAAATGGCTTTCGAGAAGCCCTCGTCTGCCGTGGCAAGCACAGCGATCGGCTTGTGTAAGCCGACGGCTCGCGCCGTTTCTTCTTTGGTAAGAGGCAACCGATACACGGCACACGCCGGCAATCGGAAACGCAACTCCTTGACGGTGCGCTCGACGGCATCAACGGCAATCATCAGGAGTGCCGTTTCGGTACTGCACAGTCCGACGACCGCGTCAAACCCGGTCACCAAGCGACCGGCACGGCGGCACATCCCGAGCAACCCGATCAGTTTATCAGCCGTCATTCGTCTGTAATGCCTCCTCCAATTGTGTATACACGGCATCGGGGATCTGACAGGAAAACGCTTTTTCCAGCCGCCGCGCTTTTTTCGCTGCGGCAAGACACGCTTCCTCGGGACAAATGTATGCGCCGCGACCCGCCTTCTTGCCGGTACGATCCAGCGAGATCGTCCCTTCGGGATCCTTGACGATCCGCACCAATTCTTTTTTCGGTTTCATTTCACCGCACCCGGTGCATTTGCGAAGCGGTATCCGCTTTGGCTGCATACTAATCCCTCCTGTTATGTTACTCCTCGTCTTCGCCGTAGAATCCGCTTTCGGGGCGGATATCGATCTTCCAGCCGGTCAGCTTCGCGGCAAGGCGAGCATTTTGGCCCTTGTTACCGATGGCCAGCGACAACTGCGCGTCCGGCACCGTTGCGCGGCACGCTTTGGCACCGTCCGGATCCACCTCTACGCTGACGACCTTTGCGGGTGCCAACGCCGCGGCGATGAATTTCTCCGGCTCTTCGCTGTATTCGATAATGTCAACCTTTTCGCCGCCGAGCTCTTCCACGATCTCGGCCACGCGGACACCTTTCGCACCGATACAAGCGCCGACAGCGTCCACGTTCTCATCGTGAGCCAATACCGCGAGCTTTGTGCGGGATCCTGCTTCACGGGATACCGCCTTGATCTCGACCGTGCCGTCGAAGATCTCCGGCACCTGCATTTCAAACAACCGCTTCACCAATCCCGGATGCGTGCGGGAGATCAGCACGCGGGGACCCTTTTCGCCGTCCTTGACGTCCACGACGTATACCTTGACACGCATTCCCTCGCGAAGCACCTCATCGCCGACCTGCTCCGTTTTGGGAAGAAGGGCCTCGGATTTACCGATCTCCACCGTAGCGGCACCGGTCTTCGGATCCACACGGGTAACGAGCGCCGTCACCAGTTCTTGGTTATGGCGTTGGAACTCTAAGAATTTCTGTCCACGCTCTGCCTCGCGAATACCCTGACGGATCACGTGCTTGGCGGTCTGTGCGGCGATGCGGCCGAACTGCTTGGTCTCAAGCTTGATCTCGACAACGTCGCCGACCTTCGCCTTTTTGGAATACCGCACGGCTTCCTCCGGCAACATTTCCTCGTCGGGGTCCAGCACTTCTTCCACCACCGTCTTGCGCAGCGAAACGGAAAACTCACCGGTGGACGGCTCCATAATCACAGCGATGTTTTCTTTTCCGCCGTAATCCTTTTTCACAGCCAGCACGATGGCGGCGCGAATCTTTTCCAACAGATAGTCGCCGTCGATCCCTTTTTCCTTTTGCAATAACTGCAAGGCCTCAAAAAATTCTGCGTTGTTGTTAGCCATTTTTCCTTATTCCTCCATTGTACTATCGTCATCCCACAAGTCCGCGGCATGTACCGCCGCGACTTCCTTGCGGGAGAATGTCCGTTCTTGTTCGTTCTCGTCCTCTATGACGAGCTGATCGTCGGTGCTGTGAAGCAGCAATCCCACGAACTCGCGCTGACCGCTTTCGTCCGGTCGGTACAGCTTGACCGTGACCGGTAAACCCTTATACGCTTCAAAATGCTCGGTTCGTGTCAGTTCCCGTTCAATACCGGGGGACATAACCTCCAAACAGTACGACTGCGCGATAGGATCTGCCTTATCCAACACGGGATTGAGCAGGTGCGTCATCTCCACACAATCGTTGATAGTAACGCCTTCCTCCTTGTCAATGATGATCCGCAAAAACCAATCCGCACCCTCCTTGACAAACCGAACGTCCCAGATCGACACGCCCGCCTGCTCGGCAAGGGGCTCTGCCAATGCGCGGCACACGGCAACGACGTTGCCTCCGGAACCGTTCCGTTTTTGTCCTGCCATTCGCAACCCTCCTTAGGGTGACAGGACTCAAACCCTGTCACGGTTTCACTCGCCGCCTTTATCCGTGCGGCGTTGCGTTCACTCTTGCAAGGCGTCAGCCTTGCGGCGATTTCACGCTTCACCGCGCGAAAAATTCGGCGGTAGAAACGCCATGCCCTTACAAAAAGAGAAATTTTTGTTTCGGCAAAGCCGCAGAGCGCCGACATCCTTTGCGGATGTCAAGCGATAAGGCACAGGCGAACGGAAATTTATCTTTTGTAAGGCGTGGCAGGTTTGAATCCTGCCACCCTATAAACGCAAAGGAGCGGGTCGCCCCACTCCTTTACTAAACTTCTATCATCGTTACGTAGTATAACACGTTCTTTATAAAAAATCAAGCCCTTTTTATCGGTGTTTACAAATGCGCATATATATGATACACTGATAACAGTTCTTACATAAAGGAGTCGACCGTTTATGCGTGCGTTCTTGTCCACTTGCCGCGTGTTGGTGTGGATCCTGCTGGTGCTTACCACACTTATCCAAATCGGAGCAATCCTCAGTATTTCGTTGGGTGAACGATTGGTCAACCCAACGCTTCTCATTATTGCAACGGTGTTAATGGCCGTGTCCGTGATCGTCTTTTTTGCTCTGCGACGCGGGAAGCTCATTCCGCTGTTAACCGCTGCGGTAGCGGCTCTTTTGTTCATTATCGCCGCGTTGGAACTCAAGGATACACTCGCCGTTGTCGTGACGGAGCGCGGCCTCGCGGGCATTTCGCTGTGGACCGCTATGTATCGGCACATGTCCCCTGCGCTGATTCCGCTACTCATGTTCCCGATCTTTTGGGACGATCACACCAACCGCCAAGCGGCAAAACTCGCCGAAGCGGATCAGATCACTCCCACGTATTTTGAAGACGAAGATCCCGTGGAAACAACCGAGCACAAGCCGAAACGCTCGGTTCGTGCGCGTATGAGTAAACAATCGGAGGAGAACGCATGACACTCCCCTCAAGTTTTGAGTCACGGATGCGCCGCCTGCTCGGTACCGAGTATGCGGCGTTCTTTGACGCATGGAATCAACCGCTTACAACACGCGGCATCCGCGCTAACACCTTAAAAATCACCGCCGCAGAGTTGTGGAAAGCCCTACCGTTTGATGTGGACCCCACCACCTTTTCGACAGACGGCGGCATGACCGCGGCAGAGTTTCGCGCAGGTGCCGATCCGCTTCACCATGCAGGCGCTTACTATATGCAAGAACCCTCGGCGATGTCGGCGGTCACGGTATTAGCCCCCGCCCCCGGTGAACGGGTCTTGGACTTGTGCGCTGCCCCCGGCGGAAAATCCACCCAAATTGCCGCCGCATTACAAGGTAACGGCATCCTTTGGGCAAACGAATACGTCCCCGCCCGCGCTCGCATTTTACTGCAAAATATCGAGCGATGCGGCGTTCGCAACAGCATTGTCTCCTGCGGCGATACCGCGCGGGTTGCCGATGCGTTACCCGATTGGTTTGACGCGGTGCTTGCCGACGTTCCTTGTTCGGGCGAGGGCATGTTCCGTAAGGAACCCGATGCGATCCCTAAGTGGAGCGAGGACACCGTCCGTCTGTGCGCCGAACGCAGCCGCGGTATTTTGGATAATGCGGCACGTTGTGTTCGTCCGGGCGGTCGTCTCGTGATCTCCACCTGCACCTTTGCACCGGAGGAAAATGAATGTGCGGTGATCCGCTTTTTACACGATCATCCCGATTTTACGTTACAGAGGATCGATGTCCCGTTCGGCAGACCGGCATTTGAGACGGACCGCATTTTATCGTTCTTGAATCCCGCCCTGCATGCCTTTGCCAAAACGGTGGATATGACCGCCTGCCGCCGCATTTTCCCGTGTGACGGCGGCGAGGGGCATTTCATTGCACTGCTTCATCGCGAGGGAAACAGCAGTGCGCACATCACGCCGTTTGTTCCGCCGCGCAAAGATACCACCGCATTGCTCGGGCAATCGTTATACGCGGATTGCTTCACGGATACTCCAAACGGAATCTTTGCCACCTTCGGCAATACGGTGCATCTGTTGCCGCCCTCGTTCCCTGCCGTGCAGGGTATCACCGTTTTAAGTGCCGGCGTCTCGGTCGCGGAGCTGTGCGGTGAAAGAACGTTGCGTGCCGAGCCGTGCCACGCGGCATTTCAAGCGGCAACAGCCGACACCTGCCGCCGCGTGCTGAATCTTGATCTCACCGATCCGCGCCTGACCGCGTTTTTGCGCGGCGAGGAAATCAGCACCGATACTCCTGTCGGCTTTACGGGGGTCGCCGTAAACGGGATATTGACCGGCTTTGGGAAAGTATCCGGCTCAAAACTTAAGAACCGTTATCCCAAAGGACTGCGGTTGATAAAATAAAATGATTGCCTTTCCCCATTTTATTTGCTATACTGAATACAAACATTGATAGATAAAGGAGTCTTTAACGATGGCAACCTATTATTTGGCTGTGGATATCGGCGCATCGAGCGGCCGTCATATCCTCGCACATCTCGAAAACGGTAAGATCATTTTAGAGGAAATGCACCGCTTTGAGAATAAGCTGGTGGAGAAAAACGGCCACCTCTGCTGGGATACCGACCATCTCTTCGGCGGCATTCTTGAAGGTATGAAAAAATGTGCCGACGCCGGTAAGATCCCGCTGTCGATGGGCATTGATACCTGGGGCGTTGATTTCGTACTGTTGGATAAGGACGGCAATATGATCGGCGACCCCGTGGCATACCGCGACAGCCGTACCGAAGGCATGGATGCCGTTGTATCGCAATACATTTCCGAGCAGGATCTGTATGCGATTGCCGGCACACAAAAGCAAATGTTCAACACCATTTATCAGTTGATGAGTGTTAAGCAGACCGATCCCTCCGCGTTTGACCGCGCTGAGTATTTTCTCATGCCTCCCGAATATTACAACTATCTGCTGACCGGTAAAGCGGTCAACGAGTATACCATGGCGAGCACCTCCAACCTCGTCAATGCCGAAACCAAACAATGGGACGGCGAGCTGCTCGACAAATTGGGCTTCCCGCGCCGCTTATTCCGCGAACTCAAGACCCCCGGCGAAGTTGTCGGCAACTTAACGGATGAGATCGCCGCCAAAGTGGGCTTTAACTGCAAAGTCGTACTGCCCGCCACACACGACACCGGTTCAGCGGTTGCCGCCGTTCCGGCAAACGACGACGATTTCCTGTACATCAGCTCCGGCACCTGGTCGCTTCTCGGCGACGAAATGATGACTCCCAACTGCACCGAGGAAACCCGCAAACTCAATTTTACCAACGAGGGCGGCGTCAATTACCGCTATCGTTACCTCAAAAACATCATGGGCCTGTGGATGTTGCAATCGGTCAAGCGCGAATTGAATAATCAATACGGCTTCGGTGAGATCAGCGATATGGC
>JAZNRA010000152.1:0-2770 GCA_045590415.1 Acutalibacteraceae bacterium
GCGGCAGCGGTGGTGACGATCTTGCGCTGCGGCAATTTACCGGGAATGGTTTCGCTGACGGGCTTGAGCGGATCTGCCGCGCCCGTCACGCGCATGGCGGCGTACACGTAGCTGCGACCGCTGAGCGGATCGCGGATAGCGCCGCCGATACAGGTCGCCGCGCCGCCGAACGGCTCGATCTCGGTGGGATGGTTGTGGGTTTCGTTTTTGAAGAGCAACAGCCACGGCTCTTTTTTGCCGTCTGCTTCTACCTCAATTTTAACGGTGCAGGCATTGATCTCTTCGGATTCATCCAACTTTTCAAGCTTGCCCTCTTTTTTGAGATAACGCACCGCCAAGGTGGCGATGTCCATTAAGCAGATCGGTTTGGTTCTGCCGAGTTCTTTGCGGGTGCTCAAATAATCTTCGTAGGTTGCCTGCAACAGCTCATCTTCAAATACCACGTCGTCAATGGTGGTGAGGAAGGTGGTGTGACGGCAATGATCCGACCAATAGGTATCGATCATGCGGATCTCGGTGATGGTGGGATCGCGCTTTTCGTTGCGGAAATACTCCTGACAGAAGGCAATATCGTCACCGTCCATCGCCAAAGCATACTCCTCAACGAATTTGTCAAGCCCTTCCCTATCCAGTTCGATAAACCCTTCGAGAGTTTTGACGGTGGTGGGGAGCTCATATTCCATGTGAAGCGTTTCGGGCTTGTCCAGTGTGGCTTCGCGCGCTTCCACGGGGTTGATGACGTATTTCTTGATCTCGGTGATGTCTTTTTCGCTCAAATCACCGTACAGAGCATACACTTTGGCGGTGCGAACGAGCGGACGGTCACCGGTGGAGATGATCTGGATACACTGTGCCGCGGAATCGGCGCGCTGGTCAAACTGGCCGGGCAGGTATTCCACCGCGAAGACCGTGGCGCCGTCTACCGACAAGGTGTCGCTGACGGTATCGAGCTGGGGCTCGGAAAACACCGTCTTTTTCGCGTACTCAAACAGTTCTTCGGTGATGTTTTCCGCATCGTAGCGGTTGATAACGCGTACGTCGTTAAGCGTGGTGATGCCGAGCAAGGTGCGGGCATCACCGAGCAGAGCTTTCGCCTCGCTCGCGAGTTCTTTTTTCTTTTCTACAAATACTCTGTATACCATCGTTAGCCCTCCACTTTTGCCAGCATCGCACGCGCACCGATGTCGGTGCGGTAATACTTATTATCGAACTGAATCTGCTCCACCAATGCATACGAGCCGTTAATCGCATCGGCAAGCGAATCGGCAACAGCCGTTGCGCCGAGCACGCGGCCGCCGTCGGTCAGTAACTTGCCGTCCGAGAGTTTGGCGCCTGCAACGTAAACGTTATCCGCAATCGTTGCGGGAACGGTGATCTCATAACCCTTTTCGTAGGCGGTGGGATATCCCTTGGATGCCATGATGACACAGCAGGCGTGCTTGTCGCTGAACGTGACGTCCACGTCCGACAAAGTGCCGCCCGTCACCGCCTGCATGACGGTGAGCAGATCACTTTCTAAAAGCGGTAACACGACCTGCGTTTCGGGATCACCGAAACGGCAGTTGTATTCAATGACTTTCGGACCGTTTGCCGTGAGCATTAACCCGAAATACAGGCAGCCCTTAAAGGTGCGGTCCTCCGCTTTCATGGCGCGAATAGTAGGTAAGAAAATTTCTTCCATGCACCGTGCGGCAACGTCTTCGGTGTAATACGGATTGGGGGCAACGGTGCCCATACCGCCGGTGTTTAACCCCGTGTCGTTATCCCCTGCTCGTTTGTGATCCATAGACGAGATCATGGGAACGACGGTTTCGCCGTCGGTGAACGACAAGACGCTTACCTCGGGACCGGTCAAGAATTCTTCGATGACGATGTTGTCACCGCTCTTGCCGAACACTTTATCCTCCATCATGGAACGGACGGCGTCTTTTGCCTCGTCGCGCGTCATGGCGATGATAACGCCTTTGCCGAGTGCCAAACCGTCCGCCTTGATAACGGTGGGAATGGGCGCGGTATCCAAATAACGGAGTGCGGCGTCCATATCGTCAAACACTTCGTAAGCGGCGGTGGGAATGCCGTACTTTTTCATCAGGTTTTTGGAAAACACCTTACTGCCCTCGATAATAGCGGCCTTCGCCTCGGGGCCGAAGCAGGGAATGTTCTTTTCCTGCAAGGCATCCACCGCACCGAGCACCAACGGATCGTCTGGCGCGACGACCGCGTAATCAATACCCGTTTTCACGGCAAACTCCACGATCGCGTCGATATCCTTGGCGCCGATCGGCACCAGCGTGGCATCGTTTGCCATGCCGCCGTTGCCGGGCAGGGCATAGATCTCGCTGACCGCGGGATTTTCTTTCAGTTTTTTAATAATGGCGTGCTCGCGTCCGCCGCCGCCAACGACCATGATTTTCATACCAAAACTCCTTGCAAGATCAATGGTGGAACAAGCGCATGCCGGTAAACGACAAGGTCATGCCGTATTTGTCACAGCAACCGATCACGACGTCGTCGCGGATGGAGCCGCCCGGCTCGGCGATGTATTTGACACCGCTGCGATACGCGCGTTCGATATTATCGTCAAACGGGAAGAACGCGTCGCTGCCGAGTGCCACACCGTCGATCGTGTCAAGATATGCTCTTGCCTCTGCGTCGGTAAGCGGAGCGGGTTGTTCGGTAAAATATTTCTGCCAGTTGCCGTCTGCACAAACGTCTTCTTCGTTTTTGTTGATGTAACCGTCGATGACGTTATCACGGTCGGGGCGCTTGA
>JAZNRA010000153.1:0-10543 GCA_045590415.1 Acutalibacteraceae bacterium
TCCTGCGGAGAAGCGGTGGGGCGGGAAGAGGATGAGGCGGCACTGCGCTGCTCCAATCCCGACTGCCCTGCACAGCGCTTGCAACGCTTGATCCATTTTGCCTCGCGTGACGCCATGGATATTGAGGGGCTCGGCCCCGCGGTGCTGGAACAACTGGTGGACGAAGGGCTTGTTTCCCGCATTGACGATCTGTATACACTCGACCGCGAGGCGATCAGCGTGTTAGAGGGCAAGGGCGAACGCTCTGCCGACAATCTGATCGGGGCGATCGAACTATCAAAGCAGGCCGATCTCTCCCGCTTGTTGTTTGCCCTCGGCGTACGTCACATCGGACAAAAGGCGGCAAAGCTGTTGGCGCAGAAGTTCGGTACGATGGAAGCGGTCATGGCGGCATCGGTTGAAGACGTGGAAGCCATTGACGGCTTCGGTACGGTCATGGCGGAAAACTTGGTGCATTTCTTCTCGTTAGAGCCCACCCGCCGATTGATTGAGCGGCTTAAAGAACTCGGCGTGAACATGGAAAGCAACGTCGAACAAGTCGATCAACGCTTTGCGGGCATGACCTTTGTGCTTACCGGCACCCTGCCCTCCATGACCCGAGACGAGGCGAGTGCACTTATTGAGCGATACGGCGGTAAAACGGCCGGCAGCGTTTCCAAAAAAACGTCGGTGGTACTCGCAGGCGAGGAAGCGGGCAGCAAGCTGCGCAAAGCGCAGGAACTCGGCGTTCGCATCATCGATCAAGCGGAATTTGAGGCGCTTTTACAATGACTCTCGCGGTAGTAGAGTGACTTTTTGTCGATTCTACTACCGCGTATCTATTTAGTGGAGAAGAGAAATGCGGGAATGGAGTGTTAAATACTCAAACTCGTGGTATGCTTTTAGTGTTGAACATTCCAAATATTCAAAACATAAGGAGAAACACTATGAGCCATTCGTACATTTTAAGTTGCTGCTCCACCGTTGACCTGTCCAAGGAGCATCTGGAAAGCCGTGACATTTCCTACGTCTGTTTTCATTACACCATGGACGGCAAGGATTATCCGGATGATCTCGGACAGACGGTTGCATTTAAGGATTTTTATCAAGCCATGCGTGACGGTGCCGATACCCAGACTTCGCAGGTGAACATTTCCGAATACTTAACGTATTTCACGTCGTTGTTAGAAACCGGCAAAGACGTGTTGCACATCTCATTGTCGTCGGGTATTTCGGGTTCGGTCAACTCGGCGCGCAATGCAGCGGCGATCGCGGCGGAACGCTTCCCCGACCGTAAGATCTACGTGGTGGATTCACTGGCGGCGTCCTCCGGCTTTGGCCTTATTATGGACAAGCTTGCCGATATGCGGGATGACGGTGCGGATATCGACGAAGTCTATCAATGGGTAGAAGCCAACAAAAAGCGTCTGCATCACTGGTTCTTCACGTCCGACCTCACCTTCTTCGTCAAAGGCGGTCGCGTGTCCAAAGCGGCGGGCTTCTTTGGAGGCCTGCTCGGCGTTTGCCCGCTTCTTAACGTTGACCATCAAGGCCGATTAGTTCCCCGCAGCAAGATCCGCGGTAAACAAAACGTCATCCGCGAGATCGTGGAGCGCATGGCGCAATTCGCTGACGGTGGCGAGCAATATGCCGACAAATGCTACATGTGCAATTCCGATTGCTATGAGGATGCCAAAGCGATCGCCGACTTGGTGGAAGCCCGCTTCCCGAATCTTAAAGGCAAGGTGCTGATCAACGATATCGGTACCACCATTGGTAGCCATACCGGCCCCGGTACGGTCGCCCTGTTTTTCTGGGGTGAGGAACGCAACGATTAAAGTATGAATCCAAACGCCCGACAGCGGGAACGTTGTCGGGCGTTGTTTTGTCGGCTTTTGTTGATTTTTCTGAGTGTGTGTGATATGATGAATTCCAAGATATCATAGGGAAGTGGTATGCATGAACAACAATCGTTTTATGGGACTGCTCCTCACGGCAGTGGTGATCCTGTGCTTAACGGTATCCGGCTGCAGCGGTGGGTCGGCATCACAGGGAAGCACGTCAGTACCTACCGCGACGACCACAACCACCACAACAACAACCACCACAACCACAACCACAACGACTGCTACAACCACGACCACCACGATCGGTTCGAAGACCGTGGCCACCGAGAATGTGGCGGCGGAGTTGGATCCCACGTATCAGCGTTTGTTGCTGGTGAATGCGGACAATCCGTTGCCGGAGGATTTCAACTGCGTTGACGATCTGAAAGCGATTCCCACGCAGTATTGTAACAGCAGTAGTGCAAATAAGATTGATAAAGGCGTTTATCCGTATGTGCTCGCGATGCTCAAGGCGGCACGGGCAGACGGGGTGCATTTAGCCGTGGCGTCCCCCTACCGTTCGTATGCAACACAGAAACTGTATTTCAACAATAAAGTGAAACGCGTCATTGCTGACGGCACACCTGAGGATGAGGCGGAGGCGGTCGCCGCCACCGCTGTGGCGCGTCCCGGCACCAGCGAGCATCAAACCGGATTGGCGATTGATTTTAACGCCGCTTCCATGCGGTTTGAAACCTTACCGGCGTGTAATTGGATGATGGCGCATGCAGGGGACTACGGCTTTATTCTGCGGTACCCGAAGGATAAGACCGACATCACCGGTGTGATGTACGAGCCGTGGCATTGGCGCTTCGTCGGTATCGACACTGCGAAAGAAATCAATCAATTGGGTGTCACGCTTGAAGAATACCTCCTTTTGAAAAACACAACGGCAGAGTAACGAAAAGCCCCCGTTTTTTATACGGGGGCTTTATGCTTTTATACTGTTAAAACTCATCGGCAAACCAAACCGAGTCGAGCTTAAATTCCTTGCCGTTTAGGTATTGCAGCTCTTCGGCATCGTTCTCAAACGCGAATTTCAGGCGATACGAGCACAGTGCTTGCTTGTTAAAACCGGTGCCCTTGTTGAGGGCGTTCGTACCGTACTTGCCGTCACCGAGCAACGGATGCCCGATGGAGGCGAGATGTGCGCGGATCTGATGCGTTCTGCCGGTGAGCAGTTCGATCTCCAATAACGATAAGCCGTCACGTTCTTTTAGTACACGATACCGCGTGGCAATGGTGCGCGCGCCGCGCGCTTGCCGATCGGAAATGTAGACGCGGTTCTGCGCTTCGTTTTTCTCCAGATACCCTTGCAGGGTATCTTCCGACTTTTCCATTCGCCCGTGCACGATACATAAATAATATTTTTCAATTTCCCTTTTGCGGAGCTTTTCGTTTAAGATGCGCAGAGCAGCGGCGTTTTTGGCGGCGATGACGATGCCGCAGGTGTTGCGGTCGATACGGTTAACAAGTGCCGGTACAAAGCTGTTCTCACGATCGGGCTGATATGTACCTTTTTCATACAAATAGCGTTGTACGCGAAAGATGAGGGTGTCACGGTATTCGTTTTCGTCGGGGTGGACGAGCAATCCCACCGGCTTGTTGAGCAGAAGGATGTTTTCATCCTCGTACACAATATCCAACTTGGTGCCCGCATACTGAAACTCGTATTTGGAGGCGGCGGGTGCTAAAAACTCGTCGGGAGCGTATACGGCGATCACATCGCCTTCACAGATGCGGTCGGCGATCTGACAGCGCTTACCGTTAAGTTTGATATCCTTTTGACGGATATACTTATACATCATCGATACCGGCAACGACGGAAATGTCTTGGTCAAAAATTTATCCACGCGTTGTCCCGCATCGTTCTTGCCAACCGTAACGGTTTTCACAAAAACGCCCCCTTTTCAAGAAGTTTTGTAAATATTTTTAATAATTATACGCTTTTCTCTTTGCAAACACAAGGGTTTGTGGTATACTTTTGCAAAAGGGAGGATGTTTTATGAACTTTTTTGAAGAACTCGGGCAGTTTGATCCCGAGGTACACGCTGCTTGTGCGGCAGAACTCAACCGTCAACAGCATAACATTGAATTGATCGCATCGGAAAATATCGTGTCCAAAGCCGTCTTGATGGCAGCAGGCGGCGTTCTCACCAATAAATACGCGGAAGGGTATCCGGGCAAACGCTATTACGGCGGCTGCGAGTGCGTCGATATTGTGGAAGATATTGCCCGTGACCGTGCCAAGAAACTCTTTGGCGCAGAACACGCGAACGTGCAGCCGCACAGCGGTGCCAATGCCAACCTGGCAGTATATTTTGCTTTGCTCAAACCCGGCGATACCATTCTTGGTATGAATCTGGCGCACGGCGGTCACTTAACGCACGGTTCTCCCGTGAATATGTCGGGTATGTACTTCAACGCCGTACCCTATGCGCTCAGCTCCGAGACCCAGCGCATCGATTATGACGCGGTACGCAAGACGGCGCTTGAATGCAAACCGAAACTGATCGTGGCGGGCGCCAGTGCGTATCCGCGCACCATCGACTTTGCCAAATTCCGTGAGATCGCAGATGAAGTCGGCGCGTACCTGATGGTGGACATGGCGCACATTGCCGGCTTGGTTGCGGCGGGCTTGCATCCCAATCCGGTACCGTATGCCGACGTCGTGACCACCACCACTCATAAGACGTTGCGCGGACCTCGCGGCGGTATGATCTTGTGCCGTGAGCAGTTTGCCAAGCAGATCGATAAGGCGATCTTCCCCGGTATCCAGGGCGGTCCTTTGATGCACATCATCGCGGCAAAAGCGGTTGCCCTCGGCGAAGCGCTCACCGATGAGTTTAAAGTGTATCAGAAGAACATCGTGGACAACGCCGCGGTGTTGGCAGAAGAACTTGTCAAACAGGGCTTTGACCTGGTGTCCGGCGGTACGGATAATCATCTGATGCTGTTAGACCTGCGTTCGATGGGCGTTACCGGTAAGGAGCTGGAGCACCGTTTGGACGAGGTGCATATCACCGTTAACAAAAACGCAATTCCCGACGATCCTGCAAGTCCGTTCGTCACCAGCGGTGTACGTATCGGTACACCGGCGGTCACCTCCCGCGGCTTCGGCAAAGAGGAAATGAAGAAGATCGCGGCCTGGATCCGCGACGTGGCTACCGATTTTGAAGGCACTAAAGAGCGCGTAACGCGCGAGGTCGTCGCCTTGTGCGAGCAGTTCCCGATTTACGAATAAGGAGTGTTTGCTATGAAGTACTATGTTGGCCATCCGCTGCAGGCGCGCGGCGCCGAGGTGTACCGTCTGCAGGGCGGTAAAGGCGATGGTATGCGGTTTTTGTACGTGCGAAACGGTCTCGGCTTGGAACTCTGGATCTCGCTGGACCGCGCCGCGGATATGAACCGCGTCATCTATAAGGGTAAAAACATAGCATATATGTCTCCTTGCGGTAACGTGGCACCCACCTTCCGTGATCCCGTGGGGCTCGGCTTCTTAAAATCCTTCACAGCCGGTTTTATGACCACCTGCGGCTTTG
Source organism: Acutalibacteraceae bacterium (assembly GCA_045590415.1). GTDB lineage: Bacteria > Bacillota > Clostridia > Oscillospirales > Acutalibacteraceae > RGIG3009. The sequence goes on from JAZNRA010000153.1 coordinate 5,408, forward strand.
AAAGCGCGGGCGGCCCGTGTGAGGACGAGGGCGAAGTACTGCCGCAGCACGGCTCGATCAGCCACGTACCTGCACAGCTTAACGGTATTGAAGAAACCGACGAGGGATTGGTGATCAAAACCACCGTGCGTGATTGTGTGATCTTCGGCCGCCGCATGGTATTGCAGCGCGTGTATACGGTGTCGTACACCGAGGATACCTTTACGATGACCGATACCGTTACGAACGAAGGGGCAAAAGAGGCGCCCTTCTGCTTGCTGTATCACTGCAACATGGGGTATCCGTTGCTTTCCGAAAACAGCGTGGTGCGCATCCCGAACACCCGCATTTGGGCAAGCTCCCAGCTCTCGCAGGATACCATTGATACGGCACTTATCATGGAAGAGCCGCAGGCGGATTACGAGGAGCGTTGCTATTTCTATGATGCGATGGTGCAAAAAGACGGTAAGGTGCACGCGGGTATTTATAACCCCGACATTGATGCCGGTGTGGTGTATTCGTACGCTAAAAAAGACCTGCCGTGCTTGACCGAATGGAAGATGATGGGCAGACGTGATTACGTGCTGGGCATTGAGCCGGGCAACGTCAATCCTGCTCCTCGTTGCAAACAGCGCGCAGACGGTCTTCTTCCGTTTTTACAGCCGGAGGAGAGCAATACAAAGTCGATCACCTTTACCTTCGTGGATAATCAAGATGACTTTGACAGCGCATTTTAATAAATAATAAAGAAGAGCCGAAGCGAAACTTCGGCTCTTTCTATGCGTATACACTAATGGCTGTTTCGATAAACGATTGAACAGCTCGGTTGAGATAGCGGTTTTTCTTGTGCGCGATGTACAGTGTGCGTTTGGCTGCATCGCCGCCCACTTTGTAAAAACAAAGACGATCCGTTGCCGGCACCGCCTTTACCAGCGTGTCTGTCACAAAGGCAATGCCCATACCGGAATGTGCCACATTATACGACGTGAGCAGCTGATCCAATAGCATGATGGCACGCGGTGCAAACCCATGTTCCTGGCACAAGAGGTCAGCGCGTGTGCGCATATCATTTCCGTTTTTTAAAAGCACAAACGGTTCGCTTTCAAAGAGCTTTAGTGATACGGTCGGTGAATCCAAATGCCGATCGGTACGAATATCTTCAGCGGTGAGTACAAAGTCGTGCAGCCGGTCGTTAACAGAAAAATCAGCCGGTACCGAGAGCAGTACCTGCTCCTGCAAGAGCGGCAATTTGACGGTCGTACTGTCATCAAAATGATAATCTAACAACAGATCGGTTTTTTCAGCGATCAGCAGGGCTTCCAGTTCTTTGGAGTTCGATTCCGTCACATCCACATGAACGTGGGGGTGGGTGCCTGCAAATTTGGTGATGATCTTTGGTAACACGAACGAGGACGTGAACATAGCGCTGCTGACCGACACACTACCCACGCGCACCGCTGCGACATCCGCCAGGTAATTTTCAAAATTACGGCGTGTGCGGTATAACTCCTCTATGGCGCGGACATAGGCCTCCCCCTCCGGAGTAAGGGACAAGGGCGAGGTCTGCCGATCAAACAACTGAACGTTCAGCGTTTGCTCCACCTTTTTTACGGTTGCACTTAATGCGGGTTGCGAAATAAACAGGTTGCGCGCCGCCGCTGTGAAACTTCCCGTTTTATAAATTTCATAAATATAATCGGCATACTGAAACATAACGACCACCCATAAACAAATGGTTATGTAAATCATATTTATATATATATTTGATTATACACGAAAGAGGATTTATAATCAAGAGAGAAATTTTTGAGAGGTGTGGCAGCGCAGTGCAAGTATCTACTGTAATGACGGACGTACATTCCGATATTCGTGGAGAGACCTATTATCGTGCATTGGAATTGGAAAAGGCGGGAGAGAAGATCCTTAAATTAAATACCGGTAATCCCGCAACATTCGGGTTTACCATGCCCGAAAGCGTAAAAACGGTTTTGACGGATCGCGCCGAGCAGGCGTTGGGGTATTGCGACGTACGCGGTATGGCGGCGGCGAGAGAGGCCATTCGCGATTACCACCGCACACGCGGCATACGGGACGCTCAAACGGACGACGTGTTTATCGGAAACGGCGTCAGCGAAATTGCTTCGATGCTCACAACGGTATCGCTTAACGAAGGGGATGAGGTGCTCGTTCCCATGCCGTGCTATTCGTTGTGGGTGAATCAGATCGTCATGGTCAAAGCAAAGCCGGTGTTTTATCGGTGCGATGAGCAAGCGGACTGGTGTCCCGATATTGCGGATATGCGCCGCAAGGTGACCGCAAAAACATGTGCCGTTTTGTTAATAAATCCCAATAACCCCACCGGCGCGGTCTATGGTGAGACCTTGTTGCAAGAGGTTATCTCTTTAGCGCGCGAACACGGGCTTACGATCTGGTCAGATGAGATCTACGATCGTTTAATGATGGATGGAACTCCTTACACCTCAATCGCGTCGCTGTGCGACGACGTACCGATCGTGACCATGAACGGCTTGTCCAAATCTCATTGTTTGTGCGGGTTACGTTGCGGGTGGCTGGTACTCAGCGGACCGCGTGCGGAAACGGCACCTCTTAACCGCGCTCTCACAACACTTGCATCGGTTCGGTTGTGCTCGAACGCGTTGATGCAGTTAGTGATCCCGACCGCTCTTGAGGACGCGGCATATACCGAGGCCATGATACAAGGTCGTCTTTCGGAGCAACGTGCGGCGACTTGTCGGGCGCTTGATCGCATAGAAGCGGCCTCTTACGTTCCCAATAAAGCTGCCTTTTATCTATTTCCGCGTGTAGAGTTTACACGTTACGGTTTTGAAAGCGACAAGCAGTTTGCCGCCGCATTGTTGGAAGAGGAGCATATTTTGGTTGTTCCGGGCAGTGGCTTTTACTGGGATCAGCCGGATCATTTCCGCCTGGTCATGTTACCGAAAGCAGCGGAACTTGAGCGCGCTATTGATCGCATCGGTGCGTTTTTGCAAACACGATAAATCGGCCGATTCTTGACGAAATACGTACAACTTGATATGATAAAGCCGTGGAGGTGAGCGGCGTGCGTTTTGATAGGTGGTTACATCATCATTCGATCGATCTCAGCGGAAAAACCGTGGCCATCACCGGCTCGACCGGCGGGATCGGCAAGGAACTGTGCCGCTTACTGTTAGCGTCGGGGGCGTCTTTGATTATGCTGGATCGCTCACCCGAGCGGTCGGCGGCTTTGCGTGCGACACTTAAAGCGGAATTCCCCCACGCCGTCTTGCAACACGTTCATGTGACGCTGGACGATATGACGTCCGTGAAAGCGGCGTGCGAAGAGTTAAAGCGGTTGCCTGTTGATATTTTGATTCACAACGCAGGAGCGTACAGTATTCCGCGGTATACTACTCCCGAGGGTTACGACAACGTTTTCACGATCAATGCGATTGCTCCGTATTACATGACCAACGCCTTGTTGCCGCAACTTCGCGAGCGCGGGGGACGGGTGGTTGTTGTCGGCAGCATCGCGCATCGGTATTCCAAAGCCGATGCCAAGGACGTGGACTTTTCCACCCGCAGGCAGGCATCGCTTGTCTACGGTAACGCTAAGCGTTACCTGATGTTCTCTTTGTACGAGCTGTTTCGTTCAGAAACAAAGGTGACACTTTCGGTGTGCCATCCCGGTATCACGTTTACCAACATTACGGCGCATTACCCAAAATGGATTTTTGCGCTTATTAAATATCCCATGAAGGTGATCTTCATGTCACCGCGCAAAGCAGCCCTCTCAATTTTGCTTGGTTGCGTACAATCCTGTGGCTATCACGAGTGGATCGGACCGTGGCTGTTTGACGTATGGGGCATGCCGAAAAAAAGCAAACTTCGTTCTTGCGCACCTGCCGAATGTGAACATATTTACCGTACGATGGAAGAAAGTATAAAACAAGCCGCTCAACGACTGTGTCGCTGAGCGGCTCGTTTTACATATTTTCAAAATCAAATTCGCAATGCTTTAAGAATTCTTTGGCCATCATCATGGCACCCATTTCATTGGGATGCACACGGTCCCATGCAATTGAGGCGGAATGACGGTGCTTCAAATAGCGCTCGTACATCGCCTGGAAATCCACAAGAACACAACCGTATTGTTCAGCCAGTTCTTTGCAGATATCCACGTATTCGATCATGCGGTTGCGCATGGCATCGTGAGGGCTGTCTTCAATGTAATATGGTGTGAGAAGAAAAATGCCTTTTACTTTATCTTTAACGGCAAGAATCATCTTTTCCAGGTTCGAGCGGTATTCTTCGGGCAACACGTGGCTGTCCGGCATGGCGGGACAATCGAACTGACGCCACACGTCGTTGATACCGATACAGATGGATACCCAATCGGGATTTAAGGACACCACGTCGCGGTCAAAGCGCTCTGACAGATGGCGGGAGGTGTGACCGCTGATACCGGAGTTCGTTACGCGGATGCGCAACTGCGGATAGCAGGCGGCGAGCAGGTTTTCGACCATACGCACGTAGCCGTGACCGAGATTTTCGCCAAGCCCCTCGCCGACGGGACACACGCTGCCGCGGTCGGTAACGGAATCGCCTGCAAAGACGATGCGATCCATATCCTTAAAGATCATAGGAACTCCTCTTTTCGTGATATGATTAAAAATTAAACAGTTTTTCGTTCAGTTCGGGGGTCAAAGCACCGCCGTAAGGACAGAGCTGGAATGCTTCGGCGTAACGGATCTTGGAACCGCGTTCCTCGCCGTAGCGTTCAATGAGTTCTTTGCGGAAACGGGAGGCCGTTTGCGCGTTACGCAGATCGTATCCGCTGCCGCCGCGGCTGGCAGTCAGAATTTCCTCGTCGGTGGACTCGGGAGTGATTTTATACGGTCCTTTGAGCCACTCGAAACGCTCGGCATCGCCTTCCGGCACCTCGTCTGCGTAGCCCTTGGTGAACGGCAGCCACTCATAGACCTGGGACACGTTAAGGTGTGCCATCTGCAGTTTAAGATCATTTTCATCGTCCATATCCAACACAATGTCGCCATGGAAATCGGGTTCTTTGAAGGAGTCTTCGTTATACATGATGATCGGTGTTTTTGTCATGGCAGGAACGTCGGGACACTCGTGCGGCACGATCAGCATATA
>JAZNRA010000154.1:0-10702 GCA_045590415.1 Acutalibacteraceae bacterium
GGTGCCTAATATCATAATAATTTTAGAACCGACATCGGTAAACAAATATTCCATCGCATAACCGATCACCGCGCCCATTACACCGCCGCCGCGGTTTTCTTTTCCGGCTTCCCACGCATCCAAAATGGTATCCATATAACCGATATTATCGATGTCCATACGGAACAATTGAATCGTGCTGCCAAGTACGACAATCAACACGATCGCTTGCCATACTTTGCCTCTGACGCTGCCGTAGTTGCGTTCCAAGGCGCACATAACCGCAACGTACCCGATCAAGAAAGGCAACAAATAGGCACAAACTCCGAAGAGCCCTAAAAACAAATTATGTAACCATCCCCACAGACTGGCACCTTTAATCAGGGTAATACACAACAGCAGGATCGCGCTTGCAAACAGCAGAACTGCGGCCGTTTGGTTGCGTGCACTTTCGGACGCTTGCCGTTTGCTTTGCGAAGTCGTGCGCTTCGATGCTGTGGCGGTTGATTTTTTTGAAGACTTGCGTTTTTGAGCCACGAATGACCCTCCTCTTTCGATTTATGTAACAGCCGTCAGCGGCTGTTTTTAATCATGTCATGCAACGCGTGCAAGGCGTTGGATAATGAACCGATCTCGTCAATCAATCCTACCGAAACGGCCTCCCTGCCGTCCAGAACCGTTCCCATATCCGTTGTCATTTCATCCGTATTCATGCAAAGTTTTGTGAAACGATCGTGCTGAATACGAGAATGCTCCGTAACAAAGCGAATGATTCGCTCCTGCATCCGTTGGAAGTGCGCAAACGCCTGCGGAACTCCCAAGACAAGCCCGTTGACACGCACCGGATGAATCGTCATGGTAGCAGACGGCGCAATAAACGAACGCTTGGCAGATACCGCTAACGGAACACCAATGGAATGACCGCCGCCAAGCACCAAGGAAACCGTTGGCTTTGTCATGCCGGCAATAAGCTCCGCTAAAGCCAGTCCCGCTTCAATATCGCCGCCTACCGTGTTAAGCAAAATGAGTAAGCCGTCAATATCCTGATTTTCCTCAATGGCAACTAACTGCGGCAAAACATGTTCATATTTTGTCGTCTTATTGTCACCGGGCAACGCATAATGCCCCTCGATCTGTCCGATAATCGTCAAGCAATGAACGCTGTGTTCGCCGTTATTGGTAGTGACCGAACCGTTTTCAACGACATCCTTGAGCAACTGCTGCAGATCCGATGCGGGACGCACCGATTCGGATACGTGGTTTTGCTGTTCGCTCATATTTCTCGCCTCCGGCTGTTAGTGTTGCCGTGAAGCGCCGTAACATACATAGTATACCACAGATAAGCCGAAATCTCAATGCTTTTTCGTCGGCTGCACCGGAGTATCAACGAATATCCAAACGCGTAATTTCAGTGGCTTTTCCGGTTTTGGGATCTACGGACAGCAAAACGGCATTCATGGCACAGTCACCGTCTGCCACCGCAAAACGAACCGGTAATTTATCTTTCATTTTTGAAACGGCGTGCTCCGGACGAATACCGAGAACCGAACGAATCGGTCCGGTCATGCCAATATCGGAAATAAACGCTGTGCCGCCGCTTAAAATCTGTTCATCTGCCGTTTGTACGTGCGTATGCGTGCCAAGAACCGCCGTAACGCGTCCATCCGCATAAAAGGCGAGCGCTTTCTTTTCGGCAGTTGCTTCAGCGTGAAAATCAACGATACGGCAAGGCGGTAACTCCGGATCAGCAAGCAAGGTGTCCAACGTCTCAAAGGGACATGCTAACGGGTCCATATATACCAGTCCCAGCAGATTGATGACCGCAACACGAAAACGGCCCTTGTCAACGATGAAAATACCGCTTCCCGGCGCCGATGCCGGATAGTTGGCGGGACGTAACACGCCGCTTTCTTCATCCAAGAGATCGTACGCTTCCGGACGGCGAAAAACATGGTTGCCGGTTGTAACGGCATCCGCGCCGCATGCAAACAATCTCTCAGCAGACACACGGGTAATACCGTTGCCGTCTGCAGAGTTTTCACCGTTAATAATACACACATCAACAGCATAATTGCGCCGTACCGCCGGCAGCACTTTTTCCAAATGTGCACAGCCGGCCGATCCCACAACATCGCCGACACATAAAATGTTCATGCCTATCTTCCTTCTATAGCACAAACGGTGTCCCGTAAAGGACACCGTTTATTGTTATTTCGCGTAGTCTACAGCGCGGTTCTCACGAACGAGATGGACCTTGATCTGACCGGGATAGTCAAGCGAATCTTCAATTTTCTTCGCAATATCGCGCGCAAGCAACGTCATCTTATCGTCGCTGACAACGTCGGGACGAACAAGAATCCGAATTTCACGACCCGCCTGGATAGCAAACGAACGCTCGACACCTTCGAATTCGTTTGCCACTTCCTCCAGTTTTTCCAAACGCTTAATGTAGTTCTCCAGATTTTCGCGACGGGCACCGGGACGCGCCGCCGAGATGGCATCAGCGGCTTGCACAAGACAAGCAACAACCGTTGTTGCCTCAACGTCGCCGTGATGTGCTTGAATGGCGTGAACGACCGCTTCGCTTTCCTTATACTTGCGAGCAATATCAACGCCGATCTCGATATGCGAGCCCTCGATCTCATGATCGACCGCTTTGCCGATATCGTGTAACAAACCGGCACGGCGGGCAACTTCGGGATCAATGCCGAGTTCGCTTGCCATAATACCGGATAAAAATGCCACTTCCATGGAATGGTTCAGCACGTTTTGACCGTAGCTGGTGCGATAACGCAGACGGCCAAGCAATTTCATGATTTCGGGATGAATACCGTGTAAACCGGTCTCCAACACGGCACGTTCACCTTCCGCCTTGATCGTTGCCTCCACTTCGCGGCGAGCTTTTTCGATCATTTCCTCAATGCGGGCGGGATGAATACGGCCATCCGAAATCAACCGTTCCAGCGCAATACGCGCGATCTCACGGCGAACCGGATCAAAACCGGACAAGGTGATCGCTTCCGGCGTATCGTCGATAATCAGGTCCACACCGGTCATGGTTTCAATGGTGCGGATGTTCCGACCCTCGCGACCGATAATGCGGCCCTTCATTTCATCGTTGGGAAGCGGAACGACTGAAACCGTCGTTTCAGAAACCTGATCGGCGGCAACACGCTGGATCGCGTGAGAAATCAATTTACGCGCGCGTAAATCCGCTTCTTCTTTGTACTGCGCTTCGAACTCGTTGATCTTGAGCGCTTTTTCATGCGTTAATTCTTCGGAAAGACTTTTTAATAAATAGTCCTTGGCCTGTTCGACGGTGAAGCCGGAAATACGTTCCAGCATTTCAAACTGACCTTTTTTGAGGTTCTCAACATCCTGCAAGCGAGAATCGATCTCGCGCTGTTTCTTGGCAATGGCTTCTTCCTTTGCCTCATAGTTCTCGATCTTGTGATCAAGAGATTCCTCTTTTTGTTGAAGACGGCGTTCCTGACGGACGACCTCGTTACGACGTTCCTTCAGTTCACGTTCAGATTCGTTACGCAGACGATGGATTTCGTCCTTTGCTTCAAGCAGGGTCTCCTTTTTCTTGGATTCTGCTGTTGCTTTTGCTTCTTTTAAGATCCGCTCGGCCTCTGTTTCCGCCGAACCGATGGCAGCTTCTGCGGTTTTGCGTCTATGCGAAACGCCGGCTTTAAACGCAATTGCACCGGCGGCACCGCCACCGACAGCCAAGGCGCCCAGACCTACTAAAATGTACTCAATCACTTGTTGTGAACACCTCCTATTTGTTCATTTGTCAAACTTCAATTCGTACTAAAATGCGGGTATGCTGTTGTCATCAAAAGGAACTTCCCGAAAGCGGGAAGAATAAATCAAACAACCGAGTGTTTTAGCAAATGCGATGACACCGACCATCACATCGTGCTTCTCCACCCACTAACAAATTATACCTCTTAAAGCTTCTACTGTCAAGAAAAAATCTATATATCGTATCAAAATGTCATTGCTACCACATAATATCGTTTTTTATTGCAAAAATCCTCTTTACTCGTATCGGCTGATTTGTTATAATAATGAGGACAGTTCATAGAATTTCAGAGGTGCGCCCTTTATGAAAAAAATCGCGTGTGTACTCCTCGCGGTGCTTTTGCTGATTTGCACAAGTGCTTGTGCACATAATGAGATCGGCAACGCCGGCAAAACCGAATATAAAATTGCCGTTATTACAAAGCCGCACTCGGAGAATAGTGGAATTTTCAAAACCGCACAGCGACTCCAAAAGGAACACAGCGACACTCTTGTGGCCCTCACCTATCCGCATAACTACTCTGCACATTCTGAACAAATTGCTTCGATGATCACCGCACTTGCCGATGATCCAAACGTTCGCGTGATCATTATTCCCGAAGTGGTGGACGGTACAACCGCCGGTATTAAAAAATTACGTGAAATCCGCAGCGATATTCTCATAATCTCCGGTATGAACGCTGAAAACGCCGCCGAGATTGCCCCGCTTTCCGATTTGTGCCTCATTGAAGACAAAACGGCTACCGGCACCACCATCATTGAGCAAGCGGCCTCCATGAAGGCAAAAACGTTTGTTTATATTACCTGCCAAAGCGATCTTGCCAATCCCGCTATCAGCGCACACGAAGAACTGCTGAAAGAAGCCAGTTCAGTTGCGGGAATTTCTTTTGTTGAAGTCCTTGTTCCGGATCCGCTCGGGACCGAAGGCGTGCTCGCTACGCACGCCCGGATCAATGAAAACATACCGCTTTACGTGAAAAAATACGGTAGGAACACGGCGTTCTATGCAACCAACGAGGCAATGTCCGTTCCTCTCATACGGCAAGTCGCCGTCTGCGGTGCGATTCTCCCCCAAGTATGTAACCCTTCCCCCTATCACGGTTATCCGGAAGCTTTTGATATTGATTTAACGGATCACGAAACCGATACTTCTTACTTGTTGCATCAGATTAAATCGGCGATTGCTTCTTATAATAATGAGGGACGTATGGCGGCCTGGTCCGTTTCTCAAAATATCATTGTGCTAAAAGCCGGTGTTGACTATAGTTTACAATGGTGCAAAGGCACCGTCAAGGAGCGGTGCCACCGATCAACAATGGCCAAGTCCATCCGTTCGGTTGCCGACAGCAAAACTACGGTGGAATATCATACGGATGAAAAGCTGGGAAAGATATCTCACTCTTTTGCCATACAAGATGCTTATTATATTTTTTGATGTAAGGAATGACTGCGTATGAATCAATTAGAACGATGTGAGCCACGCAAGGTGTTTCGTTTTTTTGAACAGATCTGCTCTATTCCGCACGGATCCGGCAACACCGCTCAAATTGCCGATTTTTGCGTTGAATTTGCTGAAAAACGTCATCTTCGTTATCTGCGTGATACAGCCAACAACGTGATACTTTTCAAGGAAGCATCCGTCGGCTATGAGAATGCTCCCACCGTGATCTTACAGGGACACTTGGACATGGTATGTGCCAAAACGCCGGATAGTACGATCGATATGGCAACACAAGGGGTGCAGGTGGTTGCAGAGGGTGATTGGATCCGCGCCGTTGACACGTCTCTCGGCGGCGATAACGGGATTGCGGTTGCCATGGCACTGGCCATTTTAGATGATGACACACAGCCGCACCCGCCGCTTGAAATCGTGTTGACGACCGACGAAGAAACCGGGATGGACGGTGCGTTTGCATTAGATGCCACGCCGCTCCAAGGACGGCGCATGTTAAATCTTGATTCCGAAGAAGAAGGAATCCTCACCGTCAGCTGTGCCGGCGGATTACGCGCAGAGGGCGTATTACCGATTTCAAAAAGCCCCACAACGGGTGTGCGCTGTTCGGTAACCGTTCAAGGGCTCCTCGGCGGTCATTCGGGTGTTGAGATCCACAAAGGGCGCGGTAAAGCCATTCAACTGTTAGGGCGCGTGCTGTATGCACTGCGCAAAGAGTGTGAGTTTTCCATACTCAGCTTAAACGGCGGTGTGGTAGATAACGCGATTCCTTTGGAAGCAACCGCCGAATTGTTGATCCCAACCAATTCCGTCGATACGTTTAAGACAGTTATCAAGCAATACGACGCGATCTTTAAAAATGAATATGCCTCTACCGATCCTGCCGTAGGAGTAACGCTGCAAGTTAATAACCCGGCACAGCTTGCCGCCACCGACCCCGAGAGTACAAATCGCATTTTGTTTGTTCTGCTAAACGCTCCTACCGGTGTTCAGGTCATGAGTCCCGATATTCCGGACCTGGTACAAACCTCTCTGACTTTCGGTGTGTTACGTTTGAAAGAGCATGCGTTACACGCAACGTTTTCGTTGCGCAGCTCGGTAGAATCACAAAAGCAAATGTTGCGTGACCGATTGATCTGCTTGTTTGAAGGGATCGGCGGCAGCGTTATATGTAACGGCGAATACCCCGGTTGGGCATATCGCAAAGACTCGCCGTTACGCGATCTTGTCATACAATCGTACGACAATCTGTTCGGCATTAAACCGCAAGTTGTTGCGATTCATGCGGGACTGGAATGTGGCCTGTTCTCCGATAAGTTGCCCGGTCTTGACTGCGTTTCCCTCGGTCCTGACATGAAGGATATTCACACCGTAAATGAGCGGTTGAGCATTTCGTCCACCGCCCGTACCTATCAACTGGTTTTGCATATTTTGAAGAATAGTGATTCATAAGAAAAGAGCCTTGTCGGCATACCGACAAGGCTCTTTTCGACTCTTTTCAAGCCCGCACATCGCGGCTCCCGTTCAATAATTTGCAAGCTGCTATATACGACGAATCCAACCCCACACTAAGCAATGTCCCGCCGATGATATCACTCAACCAATGCACCCCTGATAATAACCTACCGACAACTATAAACACTGTGAAAATTACAGTCAACGTCACTACGCATCTTCTAAGTTTAGTGTTTTGTATACGCCATTTGAATTGTGCCATTGCTGTCGGCAACACACACAAAACCAGCAATGTAGTGGAAGACGGATAAGAAACCTCCAAATATCCGTTTATCAAGGTCGGGCGATAATTGATAACTACCTGCTCAAAGATAAAATAACAAGAAAATAAAAGAATATAGAATACGCCAAGAGCCAAAATGTTAGCATCCACCTTGAGTATGTTTTTTCGTTTGATCCATTGGAACAGTCCCAGTATGGCAAATCCCAATACCACTGCAATCGGTATCAAGCTTAACCAATCCGTTATGATATACAGTTCCATATGCACACCCGTAAGCGTATGGAAAAAGTTGTTTACAGAAGAAAGCCCAACAACAGACCCCCGCGGTCCAATCGCGGCCACGTCCACCGACAGCACAAGTAATGTCCACACCACAAATGCTGTGAGAAACAAGACCGCCACGCTGAATATTTTTTTCAAAGAAAAAACCTCCCGTATGATATTTGACAACATCATACGGGAGGAAATTTGTTTTTTCAAGAAACCAACTTTCACAATGCGACACGAAACGTGTCATCGACGTATTGCTGCTATTAACACCTTCATTACTAAAAAAGCGAATAGCAAAACAGCCGCATACGGCTGCAACCCGAGAATGCATAAAAGAAGCACCGTTGTATTTAACAATAACGATACTTTTCCTTTGATTCGCACCCAAAACGCACGACAACACGGTTGCAGTGCCAGAGTTAAAACGCCCCACAAGAGCATTGCAACAATGCAAACAACATATATCGGTTTAAGATACACCCATTCGGTATGAAGCGCAAGCAAAGACACGGCTTCAGCAGTCGCGTTCGTTCGCTGAGCAAACAACGGTAAAAAGAGCAAAAGCCCCGCGCCAACGTCCAAAAATCCAAAAACCAAGTCACGGAAATGACGTTCGCGATCGTTTTTATTTTCTTCCGCTAACACCAGCAATTCATCCGATGACAACAGCTCATCTATCGTCACCGAAAAGAGGGTGGCCAGTGCTTTAAGCGAGGATAAATTGGGGTAGCCCCCTCCCGATTCCCATTTCGAAACAGCCGTACGCGAAACAAATAATTTTGCCGCTAACTCTTCTTGTGTCATTTGAGTTCTCTTGCGAAGTTCTTGTAATTTTTGAGAAAATTCCATTTAACATTCTTCCTTACTGTTTTTTCATTTGGCGCAAAAATAACACAATTGCAAGTGCCAACAAAACAACTGCATACCCACACACCCACGCAAGGTGGACGAATACGCCATTCGCCTCTCCAACCAATATTGACCGTTCCATTTCAACCGCGTGAACAAACGGAAGCGCGTAAGCAATTTTTTTAAAGGCACCGCCCACCAGTTCAAGATCAAACCAAATACCAGACAACCACGCCGACAAATTCGTAAGCAATGCCCCACAAATTCCGCCGACCTGCTTATCGGTAAGCACACTACCGCATAACAACCCAATGGCAATATAGAGAAGGGATATGGGAATAAGTCCTATCACGGCATACACGATATTCCAGGTGATGGGGAGTTTCAGTATGATCGCCGCTATGTAACAGATCACACTCTGCATAAGCGCAATTGGAAGCATCGGCAAGGTATAGCCGAATATAAAATCCGCCGGAGTCAACGGCGTTGTATATAAACGCTGTAAAAGGGATGTCCCTCTGTCTTTGGCGATCAACGTAGCCGAGAACAACGACATAAAAGCCAGGCCGAACACCGTGACCCCCGGAGTTAAATGCTGTATTTCAAACAAAGAAACCGGAATACTCGATTGAATAGCGCTGAGCAATACCAGCAACACAAGCGGGAAGCCCAATCCAAACGCCAAATTCAGCGGATCACGCAATATTTCTTTCGCGGTGCGATGGGCAAATGTTAGCATCCTCACATTGCCTCCCCCTTTACGATACGAACAAAGGCTTGCTCAAAGTTGTCCGTTTCGGCTTTTCGCTTAATCTCATCAGCCGTGTCGCAAATGAGCAGTTTACCCGCTTTCATAATGGCAATACGGTCAGACAGAGCTTCCGCTTCTTCCATATAATGTGTCGTTAGTACGATGGTGATTTTACCTTTTAGGGAACGGATAATGTCCCATAGATCACTGCGCACCAGCACGTCAAGACCAAGCGTTGGCTCATCTAAAAATAGAATTTCAGGTTCGCTGATCAGTGCCATTGCAATACTCAAACGTCGTTGAACACCGCCCGACAATTTCCCCGCTTTTTTTTGAATAACAGATTCCAAGCCGAGTAACGCTGTTAACTCAGTAATTTTGGCGGTTTGTTTTTCTTTGGAAAAGCCGTGAACACCGCATATCAGTTCCAGATTTTCAAAAACGGACAATCCCGCCGCTACCGCCGTTTCTTGCGGTGAAACAGCTATACAAGATTTGACCGCCGACGCATCGGTGATAATGCTGTTTCCGCTCAAAAATGCATCTCCCGACGTGGGAGGTGTTAAACAAGACAGCATTTTGATAACGGTTGTCTTCCCTGCTCCGTTAACACCAAGCAAGGATAACAGTTCTCCTTTACGTACAGAAAGCGATAGGCGATCTACCGCTGTCACGTCTTTATATTGCTTTGTCAATTTTTCAATTTGAATGGCATCCATCACACCTTATTCCTTTCCATACTGCTTTCTAAGACCTTGATACATATCGGTAATCATTTTGCTCACAAGATCCCACTCTAAATCCAAAAACTCAGTGGCAAACATAGCAGCAATTCCGTGCACATATGCCCACATTTCCAAATGGAACAATTTAGCATCCAAACCACTAAGTCCGGTGTTACTATGAACAAGGGATTCCATTTTTGTAATATGTTCCGAATCGGACGGGATTTGCTCTCGCGAGCGGTCGCGCATATAGAGCAATTTGAAAAGTTCTCGCTCCTCTTTAGCAAATCGTATATAAGCCATTCCGTTCGCTTTATAAGGTGGAAACGCGCCAGTTTCTTCCTCACGTCGCATATATTCTTGACATAATTTGTCTGCACTCTCAACAACCGCTATACGAAGATCATCCATTGTTTGAAAATTTGAAAAGATTGGCTGCGTTGAGCAACCAATCGCAGTTGCAACCGTGCGCGCATTCAGTGCCTGCACACCATCTTTACGTACGAGAGCCACCGCCGCACTCACGATTTCTTCTTTTGTTACTTTCACCTTCGGCGGCATATCGCACCTCCGTTGTATAGTTTTTGTTATATATCTTTCGTTATATTATCACGTTTGCCGAAAAAAGTCAAGATTGAGCTTTTCACAAGCAAAAAAAAGCACCCAACCTTTCGGCTAAGTGCTTTTCGTGTTGGTGCCTTGCATATCTGTTCCCGTGCGGGATGCGTAGATGGTGTAGGCGGTTTGCGGCTTGATAAAGGAAGACGATGCCGCAAGGCAAACGCCTTGCAAAGAGGATGACGCCGAAAAAGGCAAAACCGCCACAACAGATACGTGTCACGTACGGGAACGGATATGCGGTATCTTCCCGGGCCGCGCGGCCCGTTCGCACCACCAGCCAAAGTGTTCGGAGGGAAGGGAATGTGTGCAGGGGGAACCGTCAGGGTTCCCCTCTGCGCGTATAGCGAGTTGCGTTCGCATACGGGCGGCAAATTCCCGCCCCTACAATCCGTCGCGCTTATGCGCGACACCTTACCTCTTCACTCTTACCTCTTACTTCTTACCTCACAAAGAAAAAGCACCCGATCTTTTGATCGAGTGCTTTTCTTTGTGTTGGCGCCTTCCTA
>JAZNRA010000155.1:0-12402 GCA_045590415.1 Acutalibacteraceae bacterium
AAAAAAGAAAAAAATCCCCCCCAAAGGGGTGTCTGTGGGTCGCCATTTTTGTTATCCGTAAATATATTTGTGCAGGTTTGTTACTGTTACTTTAGGATCAGTCAGCAAAATTCCGCTTCCTTTTCCGGGAAGCGAGGTGTACTTATACATGCCGTCTTCCGGAATGTGATACTCATTTTCAACGGTATAGGTGGCATATGTCAGTGAGTTGATGGCAATATCCAAAAATTCATCGGTTGACATATTGGTGTCGACTCGGGAAGCCGCCTTGTATACAACGTCAATGAGTTGCGTATAACTCATTTTTTTAGCTTTTTCGATCAACAGTGTGAGCACTTTGCGTTGCCGCGCGGTTCGTTGGAAATCACTGTCAATCTTGCGGATGCGCGCGTATTCCATAGCTTGGAAACCGTTCAAATGATACACACCCGGTGCACCTGTTAGAGGCGAAAATCCTGAATTATCGGGAGCGTTAATGGAAACAAAACAACCGTTTGCGGGTATTTGTGTCATTTCTTTGGCAGTTACGGAAATGTCCAATCCGCCCATCGCATCAATCAAAACGGGTAACACCTGGAAGTTGACGCCAATATAATCGTCAATATCCAAGCGGAAGTTTTGAGCGATCGTTTTGTGCTGCAGTGTATGACGGCCGTAAGCGTAGGCCGTGTTGAATTTACAAATATCATCCTGCCCGTCTCCGTCTTTGTCACGACCGGGAATGGAAACCCACGTGTCACGCAGAATGGAAATCATTTTCACCGTTTTGGTTTTGTCGTTAATTGACAAAATGACGTTAGTATCCGACAAACCGACGAAATCGTTATTGCGACTGTCCACACCAACCAATAGGATGTTGTGAATTCCGTTTCCGTCACCGCGCAACGGAATATCCGACACGGCGGCAGCATTGTCGTATTCTGACGGATCTACGACGACACCATTATCTTCATCCTCGTCTGAATCAGTGACGATATCAGCGTTGGCATCCCCGGGATCGTCATCGGAAAAACTTATTTTTTCCACTATAGAGGATATGAGAATGAACGCCGTTATACATAAAACGCCGATGACAGCCATAGCGGAGGAACCCGCGATGGTCCAAATACGTGTCTTTTTTGAATAACGGTATTGTTTCGGCTGCTTTTCAGACATAGCCAAACCTCCTATTCAATCTTAGTGTGGCATTGGGTATATTCACTTATCCGCGCAGCGCGATTGCTTTCTTAGTTTCCTCAACAATATGCTCGGCGGACAACCCGAAAAGCTTTAACAACTCGACTGCGGGACCGGATTTACCAAAGGTATCCATAACGCCCACACGCAGGACAGGGACGGGACATTCTTCGCAAACAACCTCGGCGACGGCACTGCCGAGACCGCCGATGATGGAATGTTCCTCAGCCGTAACGATCGCACCGGTTTCTTTGGCGGCACGCAGAACGGCCTCACGGTCGATCGGCTTGATGGTTGCCATGTTGATTACACGGGCGGCAATGCCTTCGTTTTTGAGCGTTTCGGCGGCGATTAACGCTTCGTTCACCATCAGGCCGGTAGCAATGATCGTTACATCGTTACCGTCGGTCAGCTGAACACTCTTGCCGATCTCAAAATCGTAATCGTTTTCATCAAAGATTACCGGCACCGCCAAACGTCCGAAACGCAGATATACCGGGCCGTCGTGCTTTACGGCGGCAAAAACGGCTTTGCGGGCTTCTACGGCATCCGCAGGGTTCAAAACGGTCATACCGGGGATAGAGCGCATGAGCGCAATGTCTTCGCAGCATTGATGCGTGGCACCGTCTTCGCCAACCGAAATACCGGCATGAGTAGCGCCGATTTTGACATTTAAATGCGGGTAACCGATGGAATTGCGCACTTGTTCAAAAGCGCGGCCTGCCGCAAACATCGCAAAGGAGGAGGCGAACACGGTTTTTCCGCTGGCGGCAAGACCGGCGGCGATGCCCATCATATTGCTTTCGGCAATACCGCAATCAAAGAAACGGTCGGGGTGTGCTTTTTTAAACCCGCCGGTTTTTGTTGCAGCGGCAAGGTCGGCATCCAACACGACCAGATCAGGGCAGGATTCTGCTAATTCGACAAGTGCCGCACCGTAAGCGTCACGCGTTGCTTGTTTAATGATCTCAGCCATGGTTAACCCTCCTGTTCCACGGCGGCAAGTGCCGCTTTCAGTTCATTCATTGCCATTTCGTATTGCTCGGCGTTGGGAGCCGAGCCGTGCCAACTGACTTGATTTTCCATGAAAGAAACGCCTTTGCCTTTGATCGATTTTTGAACAATGGCGGTGGGCTTGCCTTTGCATTCGCGGGCGGCTTTGAACGCTGCTTCGATCTGATCAAAGTCGTGCGCGTCGATTACGATGACGTTCCACCCGAACGCAGCAAACTTTTCCGGAATGGGGTAGGGGGAGGTGACTTCGTCCAGCGTGCCGTCAATTTGCAGATTGTTGTTATCCACGACAATGCACAAATTGTCCAGTTTTTTATGTGCTGCGAACATCGCCGCTTCCCACACCTGACCTTCTTCGATTTCGCCGTCACCGAGCACGGCATAGACGCGGTGAGTTTTATTATCCAACTTCGCCGCAAGTGCCATACCTACAGCGGTCGAGATGCCTTGACCGAGAGAACCGGTGGACATGTCCACGCCGGGCGTTTCGGTCATACAGGGATGCCCCTGCAGCATTGCGCCGATGTGACGGAGGGTCTTGACCTCCTCAACCGGGAAAAAGCCCTTGTGTGCAAGCGCACCGTATAAAGCAGGTGCGCAGTGGCCTTTTGATAAAACGAAACGGTCGCGGTCTGCCCAATCCGGACGGGCGGGATCCACATTCATCTCCTCAAAGTATAGATAAGCGAGTAGATCGGCGATGGATAACGATCCTCCGGGGTGCCCGCTTTTAGCGTTGTGCGTACCTTCGATAACCGCCATACGAATGTGCGAGGCGATTTTTTCGAGAGTTTTGCGTTTCGATTTTTCCATCAAATGTTCCTCCTTTAACGACGGAAATTGCAGAATTACTGTTATTGTACCACAATATAACAAAAAATGCTATACTTCTTTGCAAATTTTTGACAGTAAAAAAGGTTGACTTTTCGGCGCTTTCCTATTAGTATAGATAAAGATTATACAAAAGCGGAGGACAGGTAGTATGAACAACACGGAAAAAACCATGGAAAAGGTCGTTTCCTTATGCAAAGGGCGCGGATTTGTCTATCCGGGTTCCGATATATACGGCGGATTGGCAAACACGTGGGACTACGGACCGCTGGGCGCTGAATTGAAGAACAATATTAAGCGTGCATGGTGGAAAAAGTTTATCCAGGAGAACCCTTACAACGTCGGCTTAGATGCTGCCATCTTAATGAACCCGCAAACATGGGTGGCAAGCGGTCACTTGGCGGGCTTCTCCGATCCGTTGATGGATTGCCGTGAATGCCACGAACGTTTCCGTGCCGACAAGCTGATCGAGGACTGGTGTGCCGAAAACGGCTTTGAATTACCGAAGCCCATCGATGCCTTTTCGCAGGATGAGATGAAAGCGTTTGTCGAGGAACACAACATCCCTTGTCCTACTTGCGGCAAACATAATTTTACCGATATTCGTCAGTTTAATCTGATGTTCAAAACCTGCCAGGGCGTCACCGAAAACGCGAAAAACACGGTGTATCTCCGCCCCGAGACCGCACAGGGTATTTTTGTTAATTTTCCCAACGTTCAGCGCAGTGCGCGTAAAAAGCTGCCGTTTGGTATCGGTCAGATCGGCAAATCCTTCCGTAACGAAATCACCCCCGGTAACTTTATTTTCCGCGTGCGTGAATTCGAGCAGATGGAACTGGAGTTTTTCTGTAAACCCGGCACGGATCTGGAATGGTTCTCCTATTGGCGCGAGTTCTGCCACAACTGGTTGTTGGCGATCGGTCTCAAGGATGAAAACCTGCGTTTGCGTGACCACGATCCGGAGGAACTGTGCTTCTATTCCAAGGCCACGACCGACTTCGAGTTTTTGTTCCCGTTCGGTTGGGGCGAGCTGTGGGGCGTAGCGGATCGTACCGACTATGACTTGACGCAGCATCAAGAAACCTCCGGCAAGGATATGACTTATTTCGATCAGGAAACCGGCGAGCATTACATCCCGTACGTTATTGAGCCGAGTCTGGGCGTGGAGCGCACCGTGTTGGCGGTACTGTGTGACGCTTATGACGAAGAGGTCGTGGATTCCGAAAAGAACGACGTTCGCACGGTGCTGCATCTGCATCCGGCGCTGGCCCCGTTCAAGGCGGCGGTGTTACCGCTTTCTAAAAAGCTGTCGGATGAGGCACTCAAAATCCGCGACGAACTGTCCAAGTACTTTATGGTGGACTTTGACGATGCCGGTTCCATCGGCAAACGGTATCGCCGTGAGGATGAGATCGGTACCCCGTTCTGCATCACGTATGACTTTGATTCCGCTAAGGACGGCTGTGTCACCGTGCGTGACCGCGACACCATGCAGCAGGAGCGCATTGCGATTTCCGGGTTAAAACAATATTTAGATGCTAAAATCATGTTTTGATTTTATGACCTACTGTATCTTGTACGGTAGGTCATATTTTTTTGTATATTATATGTTGACATTTTTCGATAATAGCGGTATTATAATTTTGTGTTTAAAGTGTAGGGGGCGCCGCAATGAAACTGCTGGAGGATCGCATTTTGCGCGACGGTGAATGCCGTCCAGGCGACGTGCTGAAAGTGGATAGTTTTTTGAATCACCAGATCGACGTGGAGTTGCTGTGTGAGATCGGTCGCGAGTTCGAACGGTTGTTTCACGAGACGGGCGTTACCAAGATCTTGACGGTGGAAGCGTCCGGCATTGGTGTTGCCTGCATCACCGCACAGTTTTTCGGCGTACCGGTCGTATTCGCCAAAAAATCAAAAACCAGCAACATTGCAAACGATGTCTATTCCGCGAAAGTGGATTCTTATACTCACGGTGTTACCAACACCGTTATGGTATCGAAGCAATATCTTCATCCGGAAGACCGCGTGCTGATCATTGATGATTTCCTTGCAAAAGGACAAGCTCTGCTTGGCTTGTCGGCAATCGTTCGTCAAGCGGGTGCGCAACTTGTCGGTGCGGGTATCGTAATAGAAAAGGCCTATCAAGGCGGCGGCGATTTGTTGCGCGAGCAAGGGGTTCGAGTAGAGTCGTTGGCACGCATTGCTTCGCTGGATCCCGAAAAGGGTATCACCTTTATGTAGTTACAAACCGCAGCAAATGCGGATGTAAAAAGAATAAACGGAGGGAAAACACATGAAAAAAATCCTGGCACTTCTCCTGGCAGTCGTCATGGTGTTCGGTCTGGCCGCTTGCGGCGGCAACGGCGCCGACAAGGAGGAAGATCTGGTCGTTGGTTTCATCTTCTTGCACGATGAACAATCCACCTACGACAAGAACTTCATCGACGCTGCTAAAGCAGCTTGCGAAAGCACCGGCGTGAAAATGGTTCAGAAAACTCAGATTCCTGAGTCTGAAGCTTGCTACGACGCTGCTAAAGAGTTGATCGAGGTCGAAGGTTGCGACATCATCTTCGCTGATAGCTTCGGTCACGAGTCCTTCTTGATGAAGGCAGCTAAAGAGTATCCGGATGTGGAATTCTGCCACGCCACCGGTACCCAGGCGCACACCGCAACCGATCTGAAAAACTTCCACAACGCTTTTGCCCACATCTATCAGGGTCGTTACCTGGCGGGTGTGGTTGCCGGTTTGAAACTCAAAGAGATGATCGACTCCGGCAAAATCACCGCTGCTCAGGCGAAAATGGGCTATGTTGGCGCTTTCACCTTTGCTGAGGTTATGTCCGGTTACACCTCCTTCTATCTGGGTGCAAAATCCATCGTTCCCGAAGTGAAGATGGATGTTCGCTTTACCGGTTCTTGGTACGATGAGCAGCTCGAGAAACAGGCCGCTCAGTCCTTGATCGACGGTGGTTGCGTGCTCATTTCTCAGCATGCTGACTCGATGGGTGCTCCTACTGCTTGCGAGAACGCGAAGGTTCCGAACGTTTCTTACAACGGTTCCACCAATGCGGCTTGCCCCGAAACATTCCTGGTTTCCTCTCGCATCAACTGGGTGCCTTACTTCGAGTACATGATCAACCAAGTTAAGAACGATGCTGAAATCGCCATTGACTGGGCCGGTGACCTGAAAAACGGCTCCGTTGCTATCACCGAGCTGGGCAAGAGCGTTGCTGCCGGTACGGCTGAAAAGCTTGCCGAAGTGGAAGCTGGTTTGAAAGATGGCAGTATCAACGTGTTCGATACCGCCAACTTTACCGTGAAAGGTGAGAAACTCACCACCTACATGGCAGACGTTAATACCGACGCCGACTTCGCAAAAGATACCGAAGCAATCGAAAACGG
The DNA here is from genome assembly GCA_045590415.1 of Acutalibacteraceae bacterium. Taxonomy (GTDB): domain Bacteria; phylum Bacillota; class Clostridia; order Oscillospirales; family Acutalibacteraceae; genus RGIG3009. The sequence continues at coordinate 6,427 of JAZNRA010000155.1, forward strand.
TATCTTCTACGAGTCCAAACATCGTTCCGGCCCGTATTTCGATATCGAAATCGATGGAATCACGCTGTTGGATCGTAACTACGGCGAATAATCAATAGGTATTTTTAGGATAAGGCGGGGCACCAGACTGCCCCGCCTTCCCTGGTTTTACAGTTGAACTTGCCTTGCAGGGCTTTGCAAGGCGATCTTGAGTTGTAAAACAGGCACAAGGAGGAATCAGTATGAGTACTGTACCTGCGATTGAACTTCAAAACATCACCAAAACTTTTGGTTCGGTTGTCGCGAACAAGAGCGTTTCACTGACAGTCAACCGCGGTGAGATCCTGTCGATTCTTGGGGAGAACGGCAGCGGTAAGACCACACTGATGAACATGATCTCCGGTATTTATTTTCCGGACGAGGGTCAGATCTTCATCGATGGCGAAGAGGCGGTGATCGCTTCTCCCAAGGATGCGTTTGACTATAAGATCGGTATGATCCATCAGCACTTTAAATTGGTGGATGTGTTTACGGCGACCGAAAACATTGTACTGGGACTCAAAGAAGAGGGCCGTTACAATTTGAAAGTTGCCCAGAAAAAAGTGCAGGATATTTGTGAGCGGTACGGATTTGATGTGGATCCGAAAAAGAAAATTTATACCATGTCGGTATCGGAGAAGCAAACGGTTGAAATTGTAAAGGTATTATATCGCGGCGCGGATATTTTGATCCTGGATGAGCCGACTGCCGTGTTAACGCCGCAGGAAACAAAAAAACTGTTTGCGGTTCTTCGCCGCATGCGGGATGATGGAAAGGCGATTGTCATTATCACACACAAACTGCATGAAGTGCTTAGTTTGTCCGATAAGGTTGCTGTGCTTCGCAAGGGTGAGTATGTGGGAACGGTTAATACTGCTGAAACCAATGAAGCAGAACTGACCGAAATGATGGTTGGTAAGAAGATTTCCCTCAATATCGAACGCAGTGAACCCCAAAACGTCACCCCGCGTTTGGAAGTGCATCACATCGATTGCACCAATCGCGAAGGTGTTTTGGTACTGGATGATGTATCCTTTACCGCCAATGCGGGAGAGATTTTGGGTATTGCGGGTATCGCCGGTTCCGGTCAACGTGAGTTGTTGGAAGCAATCGCGGGTTTGCAAAAACTGGATAGCGGTGCGGTGTTGTATAACAATCCTCAGACTGGTAACATGGACAACTTGTGTTCCAAAACGCCGTTGCAGATCCGTGAACTCGGCGTGCGCTTGTCATTCGTTCCGGAGGACCGTCTTGGCATGGGCTTGGTCGGCAACATGGATATCATCGATAATATGATGCTCCGCAGTTATACCAAAGGAAAAGGTATGTTCTTAGAGCGCAAAGCCCCAAAAGATCTGGCGGAACACATTATTGAAGATCTGGAAGTGGTGACCCCCAGCGCCACCACGCCTGTCCGTCGGTTGTCGGGCGGTAACGTGCAGAAAGTATTGGTCGGTCGAGAAATCGCGGCTTCGCCCACGGTGCTGATGGCGGCGTATCCGGTGCGCGGATTGGATATCAACTCTTCGTACACGATCTATAATCTGCTCAACGATCAAAAAGAGCGCGGTGTTGCCGTTATCTTCGTTGGTGAAGATCTCGACGTGCTCTTGGAATTGTGTGACCGTATTTTGGTTATCGGTTCCGGTAGGGTCACCGGTGTGGTGGATGCTCGTACGGCAACCAAAGAAGAAATTGGACTGTTAATGACCAAGACGGAGGGGGATGCGCAGCATGGCTGATGTGATGACAAAAAAACATACACACGAGCCGGCGATCACGATCGCCAAGCGTGATGACCTCGTGTGGTGGAAAGCATGGCTGATTCGTTTGGCAGCAATTTTAATCGGCTTTTTGCTGATGGGTTTTGTGTCGATGATGCTAACAAAGGTATCGCTCGGCGAAGTCTTTTCCATGATGATCCGTGGTGCATTCGGCCGTTTGTTTGAGGGCGGAAAAGCCACGATGTTGTGGAAGTTTTTGCAAGAAACCGCCATTCTGTTGTGCCTTACCCTGGCGGTAACCCCTGCCTTCAAAATGAAGTTCTGGAACTGCGGTGCGGAAGGTCAGGCCTTGATGGGTGGCCTTGGCGCCATGATCTGCATGTTGGAATTGGATGGCGTGACACCGTGGTTGCACACGGTGCTGGCAGTGGTTCTGGGTATTGTGTTCGGTGCCGTGTGGGGATTGATCCCCGCGTTGTTTAAGGCGTGGTACGGTACAAACGAAACCTTGTTTACCTTGATGATGAACTATGTTGCCACGCAGTTGGTTGCGTACTACGTTTTGATTGCCAGTAAAGGCCTTACCGTGATCCGGCCGGTGGAAACCGGTGCGCTTCCTGTTTTGGGCAACCAAAAGTTTTTATTGAACATTTTGGTTGTTACGGTAATGATGGTTGTACTGTATTTCTATCTGAAATACAGTAAACAAGGATATGAGATCGCCGTTGTCGGTGAAAGTCAGAATACGGCACGGTATATCGGTATCAACGTTAAAAAGGTGATTATCCGCACCATGGTGCTCTCCGGCGCAATTGCAGGCCTTGCAGGCGTACTGCTGGTGGCGGGAACCGACCATTCCATCAACACGCATACGGTGGGGGGGCTTGGCTTTACCGCCATCATGGTATCGTGGCTTGGTTTGTTTAATCCCTACATCATGGCGGCCATGGCGGCGTTGGTAGTCTTCTTAAATATCGGTGCCGCCAAAGTAGCCGATACCTTCTTTTTGAACAGTTCGTATGCCGACATTGTTGCCGGTGTTGTGATTCTGTTTGTGGTAGGTTGTGAATTCTTTATCCGCTACTCGGTTAAATTCCGTCATACGAAAAAGGAGGCGCGCTCATGATTACTGCATTTATTCAAAGTTCGATCCCGCTTGGTGTGCCGCTTCTCTTTGGTTCTGTCGGTGAGATCGTGACCGAAAAATCGGGACACCTGAACCTGGGTATTCCGGGTATTATGTACGCCGGCGGTATCGGCGGCGTAATCGGCGCCTTTTTGTATGAGCAGGCATGCGGTAACCAACTTGCCAATATGAATCCGTTTTTGGCAGTTATAATTCCGTTGTTGGTATCCATTCTGTTCTCCGTGCTGATGGGTCTTCTGTACAGTTTCCTTACCGTCACGTTGCGCGCTAATCAAAACGTTACCGGCTTGGCAATCACCACGTTCGGCATCGGACTCGGAAACTTCTTCGGCGGTTCGCTTGTGAAACTGACCAACAGTGAATTGCCCTCGGTTATTTTGACAAAGACCAGCGGCTTCTTTCGTGCATCGCTTCCTTTTGCCGATGATCTGGGTTGGTTTGGCAGGATCTTTTTATCCCACGATTTTCTGACATACGTTTCCATTGTGATTGCGATTGTGGTTTCACTTATTCTGAATCGTACGCGCATCGGTCTGAATCTGCGTTCGGTCGGTGAAAGTCCTGCAACCGCAGACGCGGCGGGCATCAATGTTACACGGTACAAATATATGGCAACCTGTTTAGGTAGTGCGATTGCCGGCTTAGGCGGTCTGCAGTACGTCATGGCGTATGCCAACGGCGTATGGTCAAACGATGCGTTCGGCGACCGCGGCTGGATGGCGATCGCCTTGGTTATTTTTGCGATCTGGAAGCCGTTGCTTGCTATTGCCGGTTCTTTCTTATTCGGTGCCCTGTGCAACATCAACAATTACCTTCCCGGCTTGGGCATTGAAACAAAAGAACTTTTCAAAATGCTGCCGTACATCGTAACGGTTGTTGTGTTGATCATTACCAGTATGCGCAAAAAACGTGAATACCAGCCGCCTCAGAGCTTGGGATTAGCATATTTCCGTGAAGAACGATAACAAAGCGCCGGATGTTTCCGGCGCTTTTTTCGTTGACAGAAAAGGTCGTTATGGTATACTGAATATAGGAGGTGTGAGTGTATGACAGTCAAATCCTTTACCGTTATTGTTAGCGTTTTGCTCGTTGTAGCGCTGCTTGGCGGTTGCGGCGCACAGGCGCCTTCGGAAAGTGTTACGACCACAACAGTTGCCAAAGTGAACGGCACAACCTCCGATGTGCCGCTTGCGGGTGAGCCAACGGCAGATTGTGTGAGGACCACATCTGCCGGGGAGATACCGTCTACCGTCAGCCCGGCAAGGCCAAGGAACACAAAAGCGACCTCCACTTCAAGCAGTACCGTTTCAACGTCCCTTTCCACTACCCCGACCGGCGCCACGACCGCTGCACCGACGGTACACACCTTAACGCCTCTCGCGTCCTCCTCGTACTACGGCTTATGCGAGCTGAGGAAATTGCCGAACGGCGAGGTGCTTGCGGAGGTGTATCAAAAAATAGTGGATGCGGTTGAGAATTGTCAAGCGACCGTGGAAATAGGTGAAACGCTGACTGAATCGGAAATGATGACCGTTTTTTATCACTACTACGCGGATTATCCACAACACTTCTGGTGCGACAGCAGAATCCAATATACCATCTCACAGCAAAGCAAAAAAATTGTTCGGCTTAAACTGTCCTACATCATGACCGGAGAAACCTTGCAGCGTGCCAGAGACGATTTTCACAAAGCGGTTCTTTCGTTTTTGGAAATTGCGGCAATCGGAAACGACGAGTACGAACGCGAATTACTGTTGCACGATGCATTGGCAAAGAGCATCGTCTATAAGGATGGCGGGAAACACGCCCACAACGCCTATGGCGCGTTGGTGATGGGGGAAGCGGTATGCGAAGGGTATGCGCGCGCTTTTCAGTATTTGTTGTACCAATCGGGTATCCAATGTCTGATGGCGGAGGGCACGAGTATCAAACCGTCTACCGGCTTGTCTGAAGGTCACGCGTGGAACGTGGTGCGTATAGACGGTCAGTATTACCACGTCGACCTGACCTGGGACGATACGGACAATGCCGACACACCGGTTATGTATCCGTATTTTAATCTGACTACTGCACAGATCAACGAAAATCATACGATTAAAATCGAAAGCAGTTACGCTTTGCCGGATGGCGTGGCGACGGCAAAGAATTTTCACGTTAAAAACGGGACGCGATTAACAGAATATACTGTAGAAAGCGTTGCGCAAATTTTAAACAAAACAGGCAATACTCATATCTATTGCGTCAGTGGCGGACAATCTTTTGTTGATTGGTTTAACAACAATCACAACGCCGTTTTGCAGGCAATGGGTATCTATCACAACTATTCTTTTAATATGCTTTATACCGATAACGAAGTTGTTGTGCGGTTAACCGTTACATAACCTTCGGGCGCGGACTTCGTCCGCGCCCTTGCTGTTCAAAATGCTTGCATTTTCGACATATTTATGGTAAAATAACATATGCTACAAAGGGAGGGATTCGCCTTGAGTAAAAAGGTTTTACTGACTGCGGACAGCACTTGTGATTTAAGTGAAGAAATCAAGGAGCGCTTCCACGTCGTCACGCACCCGCTTCACGTTGTGTTGGAAGAACAGAGCTATGACGACGGTGTCAATCTGACGCCGGACGACATTTACCGTACGTATGAAGAAAAAAAGATTTTGCCGAAAACGGCAGCTGTAAACGCGGCGGAGTTTACCGATTTCTTTACGCCGTATTTAGAACAAGGGTATGAGATCGTACACATCAATTTGGGTTCCGGTCTGTCGGTTACGCATACCAATTGCCGTATGGCAGCGGCCGATTTGGACGGTGTCTATGTGGTAGACAGTTGTAACCTCTCAACCGGCAGCGGTTTGCTGGTTCTGGAAGCGGCTGAACGTATTGCCGCCGGTATGCCTGCAGAGCAGGTTGCCCGTGAGGTTCAGGAACTCGCTTCAAAAGTCAGTGCAAGCTTTGTGCTGGATACGCTGGAGTTCCTGCATAAGGGCGGTCGCTGCTCGGCGCTTGCCATGATGGGCGCGAACCTCCTGAAGCTCAAGCCGTCCATTCGTGTCAACAACGAAGACAGCACCATGAGCGTCGGTA
>JAZNRA010000156.1:0-7143 GCA_045590415.1 Acutalibacteraceae bacterium
GATCGGGCAGGGCGTATTTCTTAGTTTACGCTTTTTCAATGTAGGTGCGGATGAATTGCGACAAGGACTGTTCGGTTGCCGTTGCCGCTTCACGATTCGCGGCGGAAACGGAAAGATAAATTTTCAGTTTCGGCTCCGTACCGGACGGACGCACAACAACCGAGCCGGTATCTTTCAAGAAGAATTTGAGAACGTTGGATTTCGGCAAGCCGTCAATTCCCAAACTGTAATCCAGCATATTAACGACCGCTATGCCTGCCATTTCCTCAAAGCCGCCTCGGAAGGCATCCATGAGCGACTGCATTTTGCGGAAGCCGGATTCGCCCTCGAATTCAAAGGAATACAGCGTATTGTAGGTAAACCCGAATTCCTCGTACAGCATTTCCAATTTCTCGAGTAAAGAAATACCCTGTGCTTTATAATAGGAGAACATCTCGCAAATGAGCAGAGAGGCGTTTACCGCATCCTTATCGCGCACATAGTTGCCGCTCAAATAGCCGTAGCTTTCCTCAAATCCCAGAATATACGAGCTCTTACGGCCGGCGGCCTCCAGCAATCCGATCTGTTCACCGATAAACTTGAATCCGGTCAAGACGTCAACGGTCTTTACACCGTATTTATCGGCAATCTTTTTCGCCATATCCATCGTGACGATAGTTTTGACAAAGACGGGCTGGTTTGGCATCTTGTTGTGCTTTTGCCGCTGTGAACAGATATAATCCAGCAAAAGAATACCGGTTTCGTTACCCGAAAGCAACACAAACTCGTTCTCGCGGTTGCGTACCGCAATTCCCACGCGGTCACAATCCGGATCGGTGGCAAGCAACAGATCAGCATTTTCTTTCTTCGCATACTCCATACCGAGCATCATGGTTTCACGGATTTCGGGATTGGGGTACGGACAAGTGGGGAAGCGGCCGTCCGGCAATTCTTGCTCCTTGACCACCGTGATGTTGGTGTATCCGCTTTCGGACAAGGCACGCAGTACCGGCTTCAACCCCGAACCGTTGAGCGGGGAATAGACGATCGAAACCGATTTATCAATGGCCTCCCCGAACAAAACGGATTGATTTTTCACTTCTTCGGTAAAACGGGTATATACCTCGTCGGGAATATAGGTGATGATGCCCGCCTGCTTTGCTGCCTCAAAGTCCGTTAACTTAACGTCCTCAAAAACGTCCGTTTCGGTAATCTCCGCATAGATTTCATCGGCGGCGGCAACGGTGATCTGACAACCGTCGCTTCCGTACACCTTATAGCCGTTATACTTGGAGGGGTTGTGGGATGCCGTAACCATCACACCGGCGGCACAGCCCAGATCACGGACCGCAAAAGACAGACACGGTGTCGGCATCAATTCTTTATATAAGCACACCTGAATTCCGTTGGCGGCAAATACACGAGCGGCGGTGACGGCAAACAGATCCGATTTGATTCTGGAATCGTAGCTGATGGCGATTTTGCGTTCGCCCTCGTTATAGTGTTTCACCACGTAATTGGCAAGTCCCTGTGAGGCCTTCGCAACCGTATACACGTTCATACGATTGGTACCTGCGCCGATCACGCCGCGCAAGCCGCCCGTTCCGAATTCCAGCTCGCGGTAGAAAGCATCCTGAATGGCCTCGGCATCCTGCTCGATACTTTTCAACTCTGCAATCAGATCGGGGTCAGCAATTGCTTTTTCACACCAAAGTTTATAATTTTTCATAATGCACCTCGTTTTTCAAATTAAAGAGAACTCATCAGAATGGATGCCGTACCGTTTAACGTAACGGCAAGATTTGCGGGGATAAACACACTTTCACCTTTTTTTACGTTCAGCATTTCCGTGCCGAAGGAAAGAGAAGCGGCACCGTCTAAGACGACGAGCGACACAAAGGTTTCTGCTTCAAAGATCGGGTATTCCTCCCGAAGCTCCAACAACTTTGCCGTGAAGAAACGGCAGGAGGCCAACTCGCGTACGGTGTTTGTTTCCACAGCCGTGACCGTCCCGATCTGCCCGTACGGCATGGAAGGCACTTCGGTTCTGGTAACGTCCAACGCCTTATCAATGTGCAACGCACGCGGCTTGCCGTCTGCACCGAGACGTCCGTAGTCGGAAATGCGGTAGGTGGTATTGGAATTCTGTTGCACCTCCGCAATCAAGATCCCCTCACCGATAGCGTGCAGAGTACCGGCGTCAATAAAGAACACGTCCCCCTTATGCACGGGAACGGAATTGCACACGTCTGTCAACGTGTTGTTGTTCATTCGTTCCTTGAATTCCTCCTTGGAAATGTCTTTCGAAAAGCCGTACAGCAATTCCGCACCCTCTTGGCAGTCGACAACGTACCACATCTCGGTCTTGCCGAACTCACCCTCGTGCGCTAACGCATATTCATCGCTGGGATGTACCTGCACGGATAACTTTTGTTTCGCATCGATCAGCTTGATCAAAATCGGGAAATAGGGGAAAGAGGCCGCGCGTTCACCGAGTGCATCGTTTCCCCATACAGCCAATACGTCGGGCAACGACTTTCCGGCGAATTCACCGTTCATAACGGTATTTGAGCCGTCCTTATGGCAAGAAAGCATCCACCCTTCGGCGGCAATGTCGGTATCGGATTCCAACTCAAACTCGGTTTTCAGACGCGTACCGCCCCATAAGTAATCTTTCACCGGCGGCTTTAACAATAACGGATACATAGTTCAAACCCCACTTCCTATTTCTATACTATAATAGTATCCTTTTCGGGGGGGAAAGTCAAGTGAAAAGCATTGGGTTGTCACTTAAAGATCAAGTATGGACAAAAAACACAAACACTGGACTGATTTCGCATTGTAATTACTTAAAAGAGGTGCTATGCTACAATCATAACAGTAATGTGAAAAGAGGGAAAACCATGACAACTTTGGAACTTACCAAGATCACTATCCCCGGCGGTCGATTGGGTGGAGCGGGCAATTATCCGATCCTGTTCTTTCCGCTGATCACACCGAAAAAGAAAATCACAATTGCCGAGACAGAGGGTCTGTATCTGGGCTACGGCTATCAGAAGCACGGCTTGCCCTATACCACACAAGGCGATTATGATCATGCCGAGGAACCGCGTGAGTTTGAGGCCTACGTTTTGGAAAACGAGTACTTGAAGGCAACCTTTTTGCCTTCGCTCGGCGGCCGTTTGTGGTCGTTGTACGATAAGAAAAAGGGAAGGGATTTGCTCGGTGTAAACACGGTTTTCCGTCCATGTAACATCGCTATGCGTAACGCGTGGTTCTCCGGCGGTGTCGAATGGAACTGCGGCGCCCCCGGTCATCATCCTTTATCGAGCGATAAAATGTACGGTGCCGAGTATATCTCGGAGGATGGTTCTCCTGCTCTTCGTCTGTACGCATTTGAGCGTTGCCGCGATATTACCTATCAAATGGACTTTTTCCTGCCGCATGACAGTGATACGCTCTTCTCACGCGTGCGCTTAGTCAACGCCAACGAGCGCGTGACCCCGATTTACTGGTGGAGTACCATCGCCGTGGATCAAGAAGAGGGATGTCGCGTGGTTGTCCCTGCTACGGAAGCGTATGTCAACCACGGCTTTGGTGCATCGATCTATAAGACACAGTTGCCGATGCGTGACGGCTTTGACACGACGTACGCCACCAACCATCAGGATGCCAACGACGACTTCTACAAGATTCCCGATGAAAAACGCAAATTCGAAGCGTGCATTTACAAAGATGGTTACGGCTTAATCCACTCGTCTACACGCTTGCTCAAAGGCCGTAAAATGTTTGTGTGGGGTATGAGTGAAGGCGGTCAAAACTGGCAAAAACAGCTTACCAACGAAGAGGGTAAACCGTATTTGGAGATCCAGGCAGGGCTCCGTTATACCCAGCAGGAAAGCTATCCGTTCCCGCCTTGCTCCGTCTTGGAATGGGTAGAAGCGTATACGGCGATTGAGATCGACCCAGAAGCCGTGCACGGCGATTGGGACGATGCACGCCGCAACGTGGAAAACTGGATTGATGAAAAGCTGCCGGAATCCGTTTTGGACGAGATGCTCGAAAAACGCAAAGCCGATTCTCTAAAAGAGGTCGAGTATTCCTACAAAGGTTATCCGTGGGGCACCTTGGATAACGAACTGCGCGCGGCTATCGGTAAAAAGCAGATGTCCTCAAACCTGTGCTTCGGCGAATTGGAAGAGGAGCAGATGGTTTGGTACAACTTCCTCAAAACCGGCAAGTTGGACGAACCCGATCCGGCGAAAGCACCTGCTTCGTATATGGTTCAGGAAGAATGGTTTGATCTGCTCAAGAAAGCAGTGCGCGGTGCCGATAAGGGCAACTGGTACGCGTGGTATAATATGGGACTTTGCTATTATGCAAGAGAGGAGTACTATCTGGCGGCTGAAGCGCTGGAGAAATCCGTCAGTTTGTGCCCGAGCACATGGGGATACCACGCGCTTGCTTGCTCGTTGTTCTCGCTTGGCAAGTGTGAAGAGGCCGCCGTTGCCTTGACGCAATCTGTCAAGATGAACAACAGTGATATGAATCTTGCCAAGGAATCGATGAAGCTGTGCGGTTACTTCAAGCAGTACGCGGCTTCGGACGAAATCTATGAGTCGCTGACCGAGGAATGCAAGCAGGACCACTATGTAATGGGCTATCACGCAGCGGCTCTGGCGTATATCGGCAGACCTGCAGAGGCAAAAGAGATTCTCGAGCAGGACGGCGGTTTATACATTATGGATATCCGCGAAGGCGACGAAACCATCACCAATGGTTATATTCGCGCTATTCAAGAACTCGCGAAACTTGAGGGCAAAGACATTGCCGCCGAGGACGTTAACGTTCCGCAAAAGATCGATTTCAGATTGTTCAATAAGAAATAAAATGTATAAAATGCGTCCCGTTGGGACGCATTTTATCTCCTGCGAAGGATGTGTTGCTATGAAAATTGATTGCCATGTTCATTCCGAGATGCAGAGCATTCACGGGAATGCAGTGCATTTTGATTCTAAGACGTTCTTAAACGATTTGCGTGCGGCGGGATTGGACGGTGCAGCGCTTTTTTCACCGAATCCGCTTACTTGTGATAAGATACCTGCCGAAGAGCGTATGGGGAACACCTTGAACATGTGTAAAGGACAAAAAACGTTGTTTCCGCTCTATTGGATCAATCCGCTTGAAGACGGTGCGCTCGAGCAGGTCGATATGGCGATAGAGCGCGGTTTCCTCGGCTTTAAGATGATATGCAGCAACTATTACCCCGGTTGTCAACAATCAATGGAAGTTTTGGAAAAGATCGCCTCCCACAACAAGCCGGTTCTGTTTCACAGCGGCATATTGTGGGACGGTATGAACTCCGCCGACTACAACCGTCCCGGTAATTTTGAAGCGTTGTTAGACGTCCCCAAACTGCGGTTTTGCTTGGCACACGTTTCGTGGCCGTGGACCGATGAGTGTATTGCCGTGTACGGTAAATTTAATAACGCGTATTTCAGACGTCCCGACTTAAGTTGTGAAATGTTTATCGACGTCACACCGGGCACCCCGCGCGTGTACCGCGAGGAAGTGTTCCGTCACTTACTGTGCAGCGATTACGAGCTGCGGTATAACCTGATGTTCGGTACGGACAGCAGTACCGATCGGTATAACGTAAACTGGAGCAAAGAGTGGCAGGAGCGGGATAATGCGTTATACGAAAAATTCATCCCCGAAAACGTCGAAGATTTCAAAGAGCATGTCTACGGCAAAAACTTTTTACGCTTCCTCGGCTTGTCCGATGAAGAACCGGTAAAAAAGATCCCAATGGTGGGGGAGTAATACATAATCAAAAGCGAGCCGCCCGATAAAAGGTGACTCGCTTTTCGTTCGCAATGATGCAATGTAAAATGAAATAAAACCCCTCACGCCCGCAGGTATTTCACATTGCGAAGCAATATTTCACACGCGAAGCGTCTTTCACAAATCCCGCAAGGGGTTTCTTTTCTGGCAAAGGCGAGCAAAAAGGCGCGTAAACATAGGTAAAAACGAAAAAAGTGCGTAACTTCACAGTTCGATAAATTGGAATTTGTTTAATAGATTATAGCATAATTTTATAAAGCAATCAAGGCGAAGCATTGTATATCATCTGCAGCTTGTCTGCGGTATATCATCAAGCTGCAGGAGTATGCACGCTGGCGCGTGATGAGATGCAAAAAGCAGACTGCGGTCTGCTTTTTGATGATATGCCAATCCTATGGCTTGGATAAACAAAAAAGATATTTACGGCGGATTGTAGTATAGATTTGAACTCTCGTAATTCATTTTTTAGTTTTCATACTATTATTAATATAGTTTCCGTTTTCATCCCTATTTATAGGAACTGCGGTAAGGCAAAATTGTAAACAATGGCACGGGCAAGGAATTTCCATTTTATATTTTTCTTTAGCACCTCTGTATGTAAAATCGCCGCCACAACGAATAACTTCACACCAAGTAAAAATTTCTGCTAAAGCACGAGGGCAAAAATTTTGAGGAGTTTCGTATTCAAAGTGAAAAATATCTCCCTTTTCTAATCCAAGTCTGCAATTCCTTGCTTCGCCGTCAATTACTTCTACATCGAAAGCCCAATCTTCAACAAGCCATTTGTTCATTTGCTTTTCTCCTTCGCGGTGTTAATAGATGCAATTAAAATGCGTTTAATTTCTATACAACTCTCAAGCGTATTTTTATTACTGTAATAGCCACTTTCTAAAAGTAATTCAAGCCAGTATTCTGTTTCAGAACATTCTTTTAAAGCAATCTGTAACTTCGCAATAAAATCAGCCTTGCCGTGTGTGTAAAAAGCCTCTCGGATATTTGCACCAATACTTGTTCCTGAACGCAAAAATTGATTTATAAGTGCACTTTCACATTTCGCCATTCTTAATTCCTTACAAACTTTAATCACATCAAGCGCAAAGGCTTTCGATTTTATTATCAAAGGACTTTCGGTCATATCAAAACCACCTCACATTTTTATTATACTTTGTATAAATTAAAAAAGCAAGGCGAAGCATTGCAAAGAAACTTGTCAAGATTAATGGACAGATAAAAGAGTGAAAAAATGGTTTGGGATGGAATAACCAATACCTGAGTGCAGTCTTTCTGAATTGTAATAAAGTTCAATGTAGTCAATGATTG
>JAZNRA010000157.1:0-5135 GCA_045590415.1 Acutalibacteraceae bacterium
CCAAAGACGAGGCCCCCAAAAGCGATTCCTTTTTGGCGCAGGGCGGCATCTGCGTGTTACGTGACGAAGAGGACTATCCCTCGTTTTTTGAGGATACGATGAGAGCGGGGCATTACGAGAATAACCCCGCCTCGGTCGAGATCATGATTCGTTCCTCGCGTGAGGTCATCGACGAGCTTATCGGGTTTGGTGTTCGCTTCGAGCGGGACGGCGACGCTCTTCGCTATACCCGAGAAGGCGCCCATTCCCGCCCGCGGATCTTGTTTCACGAGGATGAAACGGGTAAGGAGATCACCTCTCATCTTTTGGAAGCGGTAAAACGCCGAAAAAACGTCACCCTGATCGAACACTTCACCATGGTCGATCTCATCTGCCGTGAGAACACGTGCGCGGGCATCATCGGTCACGATGCAAACGGCAACTACCGTGCCATCCACGCCGACTACACCGTCCTTGCGACCGGCGGCATCGGCGGCTTATTCAAACATTCCACCAACTACCGTCACCTGACGGGTGACGCGTTGGCACTGGCGCTCAAACACGGCGTTGCGTTGCAGCATATCGACTACATACAGATCCACCCCACCACGCTGTACACACAAAAATCGGGCAGAGAATTTCTCATCTCCGAATCGGTGCGCGGCGAAGGTGCCGTGTTGCTCAATGCCAAGGGCGAGCGGTTTGTCAACGAGCTTCTCCCCCGCGACGTCGTCACCAAAGCCATCTTTGAGGAAATGAAAAAAGAAGGCAGCGAGCACGTCTGGCTCTCCCTTGCCCCTATCCCCGAGGACGAGATCAAAACCCATTTCCCGAACATCTATCAGCACTGTCTTGCGGAGGGCTACGACGTCACCAAAGAGCCCATCCCCGTCGTACCGTCACAGCATTACTTTATGGGCGGCATCGACGTGGATGCCCACAGTAAGACGTCCATGGACCGCCTGTACGCGGTGGGCGAAACGGCGTGCAACGGCGTTCACGGCCGCAATCGGTTGGCGAGCAATTCGTTGCTCGAAAGTCTGGTGTTCGCCAAACGAGCCGCCGCACGTATCGCGGCGCAGTATACCCCTTTGGAACAGCCCGAGGAGATCGCCGTGGACGCGGCATCGTACAACGATTATCCCCAAACGTATAAAGAACTGGTTTTAAAGGCCATTGAAAAGGAGAAAAACAGCCATGAATAACGTCACCATGAAAGTCAATGCCGACGATCTGATCATAGCGGCACTCAAAGAAGACATCACAAGCGAGGACATTTCCACCAACGCGGTCATGCCGCAATATCAGCTCGGCGAGGTCGATCTCATCTGTAAAGAAGACGGTGTGATCGCGGGCTTGGACGTTTTCAAACGCGTGTTTGAACTGCTTGACGACAGCACGCAGGTAACCTTCACCTGCCGTGACGGCGACGTCGTGAAAAACGGACAAAAACTCGGCGTTGTGCGCGGTGATATCCGCGTTCTCCTCTCGGGCGAGCGCACCGCACTGAACTACCTGCAGCGCATGAGCGGCATCGCCACCTATACCCGCACGATCGTCGATCTGCTTTCGGGCAGCAACACCAAACTGCTTGATACCCGCAAGACCACCCCCGGTATGCGCCTGTTTGAAAAATATGCCGTTAAGGTAGGCGGCGGCTGTAATCACCGTTACAATTTAAGTGACGGTATTCTGCTCAAGGATAACCACATCGGTGCCGCGGGCGGCGTCAAAGAAGCGGTGAAACTGGCAAAAGAATACGCTCCCTTTGTCCGTAAGATCGAGATCGAAGTGGAAAATCTCACCATGCTAAAAGACGCCCTGGACGCAGGCGCCGACATCATCATGCTGGATAACATGAGCGTCGAGGATATGCGCGAAGCGGTCGCTCTGTGCCGCGGAAAAGCCGAAACCGAGTGCAGCGGCAACGTCACCAAAGAAAACGTCGCCAAGCTCATCGACATCGGCGTTGATTATATTTCGAGCGGCGCTCTGACACACTCCTCCCCGATCTTAGATCTCTCCCTCAAAAATTTGCACGCGGTGAGGTGAAGTTATGAAGGCGGCTGAACGAAGAAAAGCCATTGTCAATTTGTTGTTCTCCTCCGATGAGGCCGTATCCGGCAGTACGCTTGCCGAAACGTTCGGTGTGTCGCGGCAGATCATCGTGCAGGACGTGGCGGTGCTTAAAGGGTCCGGCTTTGAGATCCTCTCCACCCACAACGGGTATATCCTAAAGCGCTCTCCCCTCAAGGAGCGCGTATTCAAATTACACCACACCACCGAACAGACAGAAGACGAACTGAACGTGATCGTCGATAACGGCGGCACGGTAGTAGACGTCTTTGTGTGGCACAAGGTGTACGGCAAGGTATCGGCACCGCTCAACATCTTTTCCCGCCTGCACGTCAAGCAATTCATCGAGGGCGTGCGTACCGGAAAATCGACCGAACTGATGGCGATCACCGGCGGGTATCATTATCACACCGTCCGCGCCGAATCCGAAGGGGTGCTCAACACCATCGGCGCACTACTCGCCGACCGCGGCTATATCGCCCCGGAATTATAATTAAACAAAACAAGAAATCCCCCCGCTTGGCGGGGGGATTTCGTTTTATAAAGGTTAAAGGAGCTCGGGAGCGTTGCACCCGTTGATCTTCGCTTTATTCACGATAAAGGGCATCTCATCCGTGTCGGTGAAATTTTCGGCGGTGATATTATGGAGAATCAAGTTTTCGATCACCGCACTGCCCGCAAACCGCAGAGTCGGCACCGTGCCGTCAACGAACTCACGTCTGTGAACGTCGGCAATCGTCAGATTTTTAACGTCGGCGCCCTCCTCAACTTCAATGAGCGCAAATTTTCGGTAGTTGTGCACGTACGGGAACTTCACCAGATCGCGACTGGCTTTCCCGCCGTACATCTGCTCGATGGTGATGTTTTCATACAGAGCGCGTTTACCCTCCCCACCGGCGGGCATAAAGCAAATGCCAAAATGATAAAACGTGCCGTGAACGTCGGAAATATGCACGTTTCGGATCGCCGTTTCGGGACTGGAGGCGTAGAGTCGCATCGCACTGTACGAGTTTTCGGTATAAATTCCTCTGACGGTCACGTCCTCAATCGGGCCTGCCGACCCCTCCGCGGAATTCAGCGCCACAACATCGTCGTAGCAGGTGCCGAAAAGATTTTCGATGGTGCCGTGATGGCAATTCCCGCACAAATGAATACCGTCCATGTTGCTTTGGTACAGATTGCCGTCGTTAAAATCAAAGGTGATGTTATCCACCGTAAAATAGGATACAGTATCCATCGTCACGGCAAAATTAGCAGGATCTTTCATCGTCAAGGACGAAAGACGCAAATTCTTCACGTTATAGAACAAAAAGCAAAACCCCGTGTAATCCGGCGGATCACAGCGACCGATCGAGATCGGATTGGGCGGCTGCTGCTTGTTATTAAAGTTCCAGATGCCGCCTCGCACTTCGATGTTCTCACAACGCGCCTCGGGTGCAAGAGAATAGCGGTTTACGTGCTGAAACAGCCGCGTTTCGATACGGTCTTGATAATCGTCCACCGTTTTGTTTTTCAGCATATAGCAATTGGAACCCTCTTTGAGTCGGATCTCCGCAAATCGCGGAAGGACAAACCGCAAATTCGAGTGTAACTCCAGCGGCTTTGAAATCAAATAACACACCTTTGGTGCCGGCAACGACACTTCGCAGTTGTTATCAATCAGTTCCTGGATGGCAGCGGTATCGTCATGGATTCCGTCACCGTATAACGTATAGGACATAACAGATCCTCCCACACAATGCGTTTTACGCATTATAGCACACCCCTATGGTAAATACAATAAGAATCACATATTTTCATGGCACCATAAAAACAAAAGGGCAGGCACTACGCCTACCCTTTTTACTTGGTCGAGATGACAGGTCACTGTACAGTGCGGTAGTTTGTGCTCGTTTGCAAGTTTCGGTTCTCTTTTCAACCTGCAGGCGCCGTTTGCGGTGCCCGAAATTCGCTGCCTCGTTATCACTCGGCAAATTTCGACCGCGGCACAGAGCTTTTTGCTCGCTGTATCGTCCGCCGGACGCGCTCGCAAACGCTCACCACGTCCCTCACTGCGTTCGGGAAGCATCCCCCATGCACAATTCCCCATCGTTTCGCAAAAGTAAAAAGGGTAGGCATCACGCCTACCCTTTTTACTTGGTCGAGATGACAGGATTCGAACCTGCGGCCTCTGCGTCCCGAACGCAGCGCTCTACCAAACTGAGCCACATCTCGATATAGAATTGTACGAATTAGCAAATAACAATCAATCGGTTTGCTCTTGACGAGCAGTAGTCATTATACTATGGGATTTTCGGTTTGTCAACCTTTTCTTTGAGGTTTTTTGCATAAAGTCAAACTTTCCGCCCGCTGCACAAAACGCGCCCCGTACCGACACGGGGCGCGTTTTGTGTAAGGTATGAGTATCCGACAAGGTTATCCTTCGTCTGTTTCGCCGCACCCGCAGGAACAACCCTTTTGGCAGGAACTGCAGTCAGGGCAACCGATGCACGTTTTACCGCTTTTCTTCGCCTTGTACACGTACAAAACGGCCAAACCGATGATCACGGCAAGCACCGCAATAATGATGATATTTTCCATACGCCTTATTTCGCGCTGACGGTCTCTTTCTTTTGTGCCGCTTTCAGCGCATACTCCTCTTTGAGTTTTTTATCCGACCGAATGCAGAGATACACAATGATCGCCGCTATCGCCAGCACCGCGATCAGACCCGGCACAAACGCCGCGCCGACAGCGCCCGTGGTGATGAGCGTGCCGATCTGATACACCAGATACGCGAGCGTGAACCCAACACCGAGCTGCAGCGCGATACCGCTCCACAGCCATTTCGCGCTCTTCATTTCACTGTTCATCGCACCGATAGCCGCGAAACACGGAGGAGAAAACAGGTTGAACATTAAATACGCCAGTGCCGCGACCGCCGTGATCGCCACCGTTTCGCCGGCAGCATTCAGACCGGTCATGGCTTTAGCGGCGCTCTCGGCTGCGCCCTCCATCAGCTCGAGGTTCTCTGCGTCGATAAACTTGGTTGCCGCAAAGCAAACCGCCAACGTGCCAACCACGTTTTCCTTGGCAATAAA
>JAZNRA010000158.1:0-8067 GCA_045590415.1 Acutalibacteraceae bacterium
CCCTTCGTTCTGGCAGTTGGCAATAAGAGGTCACCTGTTGTCGCAGCAATGCGGAGAGCTATCCGGCAAAGGCGTATACCCTGCTTGCGTTGTTCAATACGCGGCAGGTTCATTTTGCGGGATAGTTGCTTTTCGGCAACTGTCTTTTTTGTTTGTAAAGGAGAAATCATCATGAAGAACACCGTGTTTACCGGCGCCGCCACCGCCATCGTCACCCCTTTTGATAAGAACAACCAAATTGATTACGTACAATTCGGCAAACTCATCGATTGGCAGATCGAGCAAGGCATCAACGCCATTGTCGTGGCGGGCACCACGGGCGAGGGCTCCACGCTTACCGACGAGGAACACAAGGACTGTATCAAATTCTGTGTTGAGCGAGTTGCCGGCCGCGTTCCGGTCATTGCCGGTACCGGCTCCAACGACACCGCCTACGCCATCGCGCTCACCGAATATGCGTGCGAGGTCGGCGCAGACGCCATGCTGCTCATCACCCCGTATTATAACAAAGCCACTCAAAAGGGCATGATCGAGTCGTTCCGCTTGGTAGCGGACGCTTCGACGAAACCCTGCATTTTGTATAACGTCCCCGGCCGTACCGGTTGCAACCTGCTGCCGGAATCCGTCGCGGAACTGGCAAAGCACCCCAACATCGTCGCTATCAAAGAGGCGTGCGGCAACATTTCGCAGATCGCTAAAATTGCGGCGCTGTGCGGTGACAACATCGACATCTATTCCGGCAACGACGACCAGATCGTTCCGATCATGTCGCTCGGCGGCAAGGGTGTTATCTCGGTATTGTCGAACGTTGCTCCCGCCGAAACCGTTGCTATCTGTGAAAAATATCTGTCAGGCGACGTCAAGGGCGCCGCTGCGATGCAGCTGGACTATCTGGAACTCATCGACGCGCTGTTCTGCGAGGTCAACCCCATCCCGGTCAAAGCTGCCGTGGCTGCCATGGGCTTTTGCAATAACACCCTGCGTTTGCCGCTGACCCCCATGGAAGCGGCTCACGAGGAAACCCTGCTGGCGCTGATGCGCCGTCACGGTATCATTCAATAAGGGGGATTCACCATGAATATTGCGATCTACGGATACGGCAACCTTGGTCGCGGTGTGGAATGTGCCGTTCGGCAAAACCCGGATATGTCGCTCGTCGGCGTGTTCACCCGCCGCGATCCCGCCACCGTGAGCACCTTGTTTGAAACACCGGTATATGCGGCGGCGGATATCCTGAACTACAAGGATCAGATCGACGTGCTCATCATTTGCGGCGGCAGCGCTACCGATCTGCCGAACATGACGCCCGCACTTGCCGAACACTTTAACGTGATCGACAGTTACGATACCCACGCCACCATCCCCGCTCATTTTGCCAACACCGAAAAAGCGGCAACGGCGGGCGGTCACGTGGCGCTCATCTCCTGCGGTTGGGATCCCGGCATGTTTTCACTCAACCGTCTGTACGCTTCGGCGGTGTTGCCCGAGGGGAAAGACTATACGTTTTGGGGCAGAGGTGTCAGCCAAGGCCATTCCGATGCCATTCGCCGCATCCCCGGTGTAGCAGACGCACGGCAATACACCGTGCCGATCGAGAAAAGCTTGCAAGCCGTGCGCAGCGGCAGTATGCCCACACTCACCACCCGTCAGAAACATCTGCGCGAATGCTACGTTGTGGTGGAAGACGGTGCCGACAAGGCCGCTATCGAACAGCAGATCAAAACCATGCCGAACTATTTTTCGGATTACGATACCACCGTTGCCTTTATCACGCAAGAGGAACTCAACCGTGACCACAGCGGTATTCCGCACGGCGGGTTTGTCATCCGAACCGGCACCACCGGTGTTGATAATGCTCACACTCACACCATCGAATACAGTTTGAAGCTGGATTCCAACCCCGAATTTACCGCCAGCGTACTGGTCGCGTATGCACGCGCCGTTTGCCGTCTGGCAAAGCGCGGTGTTGTCGGCTGCAAGACGGTGTTTGACATCGCCCCCGCCGATCTCTCCCCGCTCTCCCCCGACGAGTTGCGGGCAACCTTACTATAAAAAAAGGACGAACGTAAATGACCCGAGATTTGCTATGTGAAAACGTGTCGGTAAGCGAAGACGGACAGCATCTGCTCTTTGCAGGGCAAGATACCACAGCCCTCGCCGCGCAATACGGCACCCCGCTGTACTTAATGGACGAGGACCGCATCCGCCGCTGTTGCCGCGCGTATAAAGCGGCGGTGGATGCCGCTTTTGACGGAAACGCGCAAGTGCTGTACGCTTCCAAGGCCTCGTCTTTTAAGCGTATCTATGAGATCATGGGCGAGGAAGGCATGGGCGTGGACGTCGTTTCGGTCGGCGAAATGTATACCGCTCTCAAAGCGGGATTCCCGCTGTCGCAGGCCTATTTTCATTCCAATAACAAGACCGACGCGGATATTGTGTTTGCGATGGAACACGGCATCGGTTATTTCGTTGTCGACAACGAAGAAGAGCTGCTCACTATCGAACGCGAAGCCGCCGCACGCGGCATCCGTCAATCGGTACTTCTGCGTATCACCCCCGGTATTGATCCGCACACGTTTGAGGCGGTGTCGACCGGCAAGGTGGATTCCAAATTCGGCTTCGCCATCGAAACGGGTGCCGCCGAGGATATTCTCCTCAAGGCGCTTGCTATGCCGCACGTTGACGTAGCAGGGCTTCATTGTCACGTCGGCTCGCAGGTGTTTGATGCCGAAGTGTTCCTGCTCACCGCAGACGTTATGCTCACCTTTATCGCCGAGATGCAAGCACGTCACGGCTTTATCACCAAACTGTTTGATATCGGCGGCGGTTTCGGCGTGCGGTATCTGCCGAGTGATCCCGTGTTGGACTTGCACGGCTGTATTGCCGAGATCGGCGCTTTTATGAAAACGAAAGCCGCCGCGCTCGGTATTGCCTTGCCGAAGATCTCGTTTGAGCCGGGGCGCAGCATCGTCGCAGATGCAGGTATGACGCTGTATACCGTCGGCAACGTCAAATGCATCCCCGATTTCATCAACTACGTATCGGTGGACGGCGGCATGACCGACAATATTCGGTACGCGCTGTACACCGCCCCCTATACGCTGTTCCAGGCAAACGCCATGAACCGCCCGCACGATATGACCTGCACGGTGGTAGGCCGTTGCTGTGAAAGCGGCGACATTATTCAACCTGACGTCAAGTTGCCGTCGGATATCGGGCGCGGCGACGTTGTCGCAGTGCTCACCACCGGCGCGTATCACTATTCCATGGCATCCAACTATAATCGCTTACCCCGCCCGCCTATCGTTATGCTGTCGAACGGCAGCTCGTACGTGGCGGTACGGCGTGAAACCATTGACGATCTGATCGCCCTGGACGTCTAATAACTGCCAAAACAACCCCCTCTCGGTGGACTGTATCCCATTGAATAGACAAAGAAAAAAGCACCCTGTTGTAGAATATCTTTAAATTAGGCGGCTTTGCTCCGTATTTCATACGGAGTAAGGCCGTCTTTTAAGTTGATACGTTCATAGTTGTAGAATTGTACGTATTCTGCTACTGCTTGTTCCACGGCTGCTTTGTTGGCAAATTTCATGCGGTACAGACACTCTGTTTTTAATGTTCCAAAGAAATTTTCCATCGCAGCATTGTCGTTTTGAATACTTGTGAAGTGTTCTTTGGAATCGCATATACGGTCTGCGACGACGAACTTGCGACAACAAATCATATTTTCGCATAATGCGTAAAATCGCCTTTAAATTCACATTTTTCTGATGCTTTCGTTTGAGCCAACGACGGATCCGACGACAACCGTAGGTTTGTTTACTCTTTGATTGGATATCCATAATCAGATCCAGCAACCACTGGTCTTTGTTCGGTTGTTCTTGCCGATTGCGCCAAGCGTAATATCCACTTCGAGAAACCTCAAACAGTTTGCACATTGCACAAATACTATACTTTTTTCTGAACCGTTCGATCACTCGGTACTTCAGCTTCACCTCCTTCCAACTTCTGACAGAAAATTTTGCAGTAATTCTACTTGCATCCGTAATTGAACTAATTCATTGTTTTTCCGTATTTCTTCTGTTCCTTCCATTTTGCGAGGTCGACCTTTTGGGCGCGGAATATATCCGCTTTCGATTAATCGTTGCTTTCTTCGTTGGCGTGTTGCGAGCTGTTTTACCTGTTCTTTGGTTAAACCAAAATGTTCACCAATCTCTCGGTTGGTTTCTCCTGCTGCTTTTCGGCGGAACACTTCTTCTGCTAAACCTTCTACTTTAACATAACTTCTGGACATGATTTAACCCCCTGTCGTAGTCTTAATTCTACAACAGGGGGTCTTTTCTTTCAATGTCCGTTTTTCGGGGTATAGTCCAAAATTCGGACGGATTTTTTAAAATGCAACGTGCTTAAATTTTATTTGTTTGATAGCATCGTTTTTTCGTTGTTAAGCGTCTGCAAACGGAACTCGAACTCTCTCTTCTCTTTTTGCACAATGGAATCGAGAATCGCCCCGCAGAAAAATGCGACAATAGCGGCAAGAACGGTAAAGCCGCAAATAACGAGCGTGGGGATTCGTTCAACCAATCCCGTTTTAAGGAACGGCACGAACACCAGCGGAATAAACACGGCTGCCGATAACAATATCAGCAAAAGTGCGATAACCGAGAAAAAGTAGAACGGCCGATACAATTTCCAAAGGCGAATAATGGTAAAGAGAACCTTGATACCATCCGAAACCGTGTTCAATTTCGACTCGCTTCCTTCGGGACGATCTTGATACTGTATGACAAACTCTTCAATATGCATGTTTTTATCCAAAGCATGCGCGGTCATTTCTGTCTCAATTTCAAAACCGCGCGATAACACGGGGAAAGATTTTGCAAATTCATAACTGAATCCTCGATAACCGGTCATAATATCCTTAACCTTGCCCTTGAAAACGTGGTTGACACCGAAACGAACAAGCTTGTTGCCCAAATTGTGGAAAGGCCGCTTATTCTCGGTGAAATATGTCGACGAAAGTCTGTCACCAACAACCATATCGGCATTTTTCAGTAAAACCAGGTCAGCTATTTCGCGCGCGGCAGATGCCGGGTAGGTATCGTCACCGTCGACCATGATGTAACACTGTGCCTGAATCTCACGGAACATGCGGCGGACAACGTTTCCTTTTCCTTGCTTCCACTCGTTGCGAACGACTGCACCGGCTTTTTCCGCCAACTCAGCCGTTCTGTCTTTGGAGTTGTTATTATACACATAAATAACAGCTTCCGGGAGTGCTTCACGAAAATCGCGCACTACCTTTTCAATGGTTTTCTCCTCGTTGTAACACGGAATTAAGACAGCAATTTTATCCATTTTTCGTTTCCTCTTTTTTATGATTAAATTTGTGAATCCCAACAGTGATTAAAAACGGCATCGTCATAAACATGAAATATACGTACCGAAACTCCGAAAAAACCGGCGTGGCTACCAACAACGTTGCCACCACCATTAACAGAGGTATGGTAATCAGCCACTCTTCACGTTTCCTCAAGAACAGCACGATGCCAAACGCCGTTAATATCCAGACGCAAAAACCAATGCTGATAAACGGTTGTGCTAAAACGTTCTCATTCATTTTCTGGTTTAAGTTTAAGAAAAACTCATTCGTCGGATTATAAAGCGGCTTCTTTTCAATCCCCAAAACGTCGTTTGCTTCTCTGTAGGGCGTCACCCAATATTTGTAGCCCGAATTATAGTACCCTTTTGTTTGGTCAACCCACGCCGCAACATAACTTGTCGGATTGTCCAACCCCACACGCAACCACAATTTGAGGTACTCCATTTTGTTTTCTGCTAAATAGTTCTGGTCTTTACTTCGGATTTCGTTTTTAATAGGATCCGATAAATAATCCAGATATAAATCCTTTACCTCGTTTACATCCATGATCTTGTCGAGCGCCTTATAATCTTCATCCGAAATATACCCGTCGTCAACAATCACCCTGGCGACTTGTTGCACCGGGATCGACAACGACTCCACAAAATCCGGTTGCTCTATTCCCAACATCGAAATTACCGGGGAACGCATGACCCACGATACCACCACGGCCGCCGCAAGGATCAGCACCGTTTTCATGCGTTTTTTTCGCATGAAAATAAAAAACAGAACCAAAGATGCCAGCATCGCAAGCCAAGCATTGGAACGCCATACACAGAATAACACCGAAGAAAGGAATAACGATATCCCATTAAAGATCCGGTTCCCGACAGCGTTTACCGTCCGGAAGAAAAACACGGCGAAAAGGAGTGTCGCCATCGCAAACCAAATGTCTTTCCACATACAGACGCTGTAAACGATATGGTACGGCAAGATCGCAAAGGGTAAACCGCACAAGAACACGTATCGTTTTTTTACGCCCGCTGTGTAAAGCGTCATTAAGGAAAACGAGATGGTCGCCGAAAACACTAACAATTGACAAACGCTGTACAGTGCCACCGCACTGTTAATGTTACCAAACAATCGCAACCCGACAGACAAAAGAACTTTAACGATCACGGTGTGCCAAAACGGGTGGTGATTGGACGTTATGGTGCTCAGCGCCTGACTCACTTGATTGAAGCTGTCTCCCGTGAGCATACCGGGATACGCACAGTAAAACAAGTATACCAGATAAATCGCCGATAAGATGGCAAACGGCAACAAAAACACGACCACCGGTTTATAAACCGGTTTTTTTACGGTTTTTGCCTCGATTTTTGGCAGACGCCGTAAAAGCAACAGCAAGACGTTTTGTGCCACGATAACTCCGGCTATAAAAGCAACAAGCAACTTTACTATATTTTCGCGGACCGGCAAAAACAAAGCGTAGTTCGCCAAAACGACAAACGCCGAAAACAAGCAGGAAAACGCAATGGTAACGCCATAAGCGAGCTTGCTTTCTTTTCGTTTATGAGTTCGGTTATAGACAAAAGCGAGCGCGGCCGCCATACCACAGATCACGTATATTGAAAAGTAGGAATTCGTGTTTAGCAATAACAACGGCCAAAGAACGATACATAAAAGCGGAAAAAATCCAAGAACATAATTCGATTTGGCTGCTAAGTAACCCTGTTTTATACTCTCGCGCACTCTTACCATTATGCACTTTTCTCCTAACCGTTAATTTATTTTATAATTATACCACGTTTCCGTTGCTTTTGCAATAAAAAATCCTCGCCGAGCAATCGGCGGGGATTTCGTTTTGCTTTATATTTGATAACCACTTGTGGTGCAATACGCAAAAAAGGGAAATTATTCAGAAAACTTAACGGCTGTTCCGTACACAATTACCTCTGCAGCACCCTGCATAACGGCAGAAGATGCATAGCGGATATTAACGACTGCGTCTGCGCCCAAACTTTCCGCTTCTGCAACCATTCGTTTTGTTGCAAGCGCACGTGCCTCATTCATCATTTCATTATATGCTTTGAGTTCTCCGCCTACCAAAGTTTTAAAACTTTGCGCTATATCTTTGCCAATGTTTTTCGATTGAATGGTGCTTCCCTTTACAAGAGATATGGTTTCCAGTTCTTTTCCACTAATGTAATCAGTATTTACTAATATCATCTTCTTCACCTTTCTTTATTTCACGTATTCTTTCTATGCAAACATAAATCATAATTCCCGAAAAAACAAGCGGGATAATGCCCAAAACATATTTCCAAAAACCACCAAGAAGAGAAATCAAAAATCCAAAATACGCAATATAATATAGTATCATAATAACCGTAATGATAATCGGGGCAATCATTTTCTTTTTGTGTGAATTCAACCTTTGCACCACCATCAGTTTTTATTCGATTTATTATATCATATATTAACCATAAGTACAATATGTTTAAAAAAATCCCTCTGCCGATTACTCGGCAGAGGGATAATTTTACTCTATAAATCTAATTACTTAGATTCCTTGATGGCTGCCTGTGGTGCCATCAGCAAAAGAGGGAGATTAAATGAATCTTTAAGATGCGGCTTGTGCAACATTTGCAAACTGATTTCCACCCTTTGTAATTGTAAATGTGATTGAGGATTCTCCGCTT